>NZ_VRUZ01000064.1:0-24328 GCF_008039485.1 Methylobacterium sp. WL69
GCGGGATCAGGGTGATCGCGGCGGCGAGCGCGACGAGGCCGGCTCCGGCGGCGAGGATGCGGCGGTCGCGCAGGGCCCCGCCCTCGTGTCCGGCGCCGCGGAGGCGCCCGCCCGCATCGGCCAGACGGCCCCGGACCTGACCGGCCATGTGGCCGAGGAACGGGCCGAGGACCGGGCCGAGGCCGCCCGTCCCGACCGCTGCGGGTTCGGCCGAGGTCGGTCCCGCCGCTTCGGGCGCCTCGGCCGGTGCCGGTGGCCGGGACGGGGTGAGGCGTCCGCGCAGGGTTCGCCAGCCCTCGGCCGCGCCGGCCGAGAGGGCCCGCCCCCGCGTCGCCGTCCCGGCCAGGGCGGTTCGGACCTGGGATCGGACCGCGACGAACCGGGCGGCGGCGCCCGGCTTCGCCGGTTCGTCCGCGGTGATCTTCGCCTCGGGCGGGGGCGACCCCGTCGGGCTTACCGCCGCGGCCGCCGGATCGTCGGCCTCGGGCTGCACGAACAGGGCCGGATGCCGGACCCGCAGGTCCGTCACGACATCGGCGAGGGTCATCGCCCGGTCGGGCCCGGCTGCGGCGAGGGTCCCGCCCTCGGCGGCGGCCTTGGTCCGGGCGGGAGGTTTGCCCTTGGAAGACGCCTTGTCCTTGGAAGACGCTTTGCCCTTCGAAGACGTTCGGTCCTCGGCCAGGGGCGCCGGATCGGTGATGCGGCGCGGCCGGCCGTCGCGGTCGAGGATCCGGTAGCCCGGTGGCGCCGGGTCGGGTTCGACGGCGGCTTCGGCGAGGAGCTGGAGCGTGCGCCGGGCCAGGGGATGGCCGCCCTGGCGCACGACCTCCTCGGCGATCCGGAGCCGCAAGGCGGCGCGCTCCGCATCGAAGGCGGCGCGCGCCGCATCGGGGGCGTCCGCGTCCTGCGGGGCGCGGGGTATCAAGGCGCTCGCTTCCAAGGCGTGGACCACTCCCAGGGCTGTCGACGCGGCGGGGTCAGGCCCCGCGCGTGCGTCCCGCTATAGCGCCGAGCGGCCCCGGACCATAGCGGCGCAGCACCCGGCTCGTCTCCGAGACGATGACCGGGCGCGGGCCGGACATGTCGAGGGTGAGGACGAGCTCCGACACGCCCTGCGCCCGCGCGCCCTTGGCCGGGTTCTCGGCGCGGTAATCGAAGGTGGTCTGGACGATGCAGGTCGCCGTGGCGGCATTGCAGGCGGTGCGCGTCGCGCCGCCCTGCGGCTCGTAGCGCCGCTCCGGCCAGCGGACGACGAAGCGGCGCTTCTCGTCCATCAGGGCGGCCAGCGACAGGGTCCGGCCGTGGAACCGCACGCGCTCGCCATAGAAGCGCGGGGCGGCCGCGACCATGCCGAGGCCCGGGGCCGAGACGCTGTCGAGGTAGTCGTCGCTCAGGCGCGCGGCGGCGGCGGCCCATTCGGGGAAGCGGTCCGCCGAGGCCATGGGCGAGGTCATGGGTGTCGCCGGGGCGGCGATTGCGGGCGTCCGCGACAGGCGGCGGGGCCGCCGCTCGTCCCCGTCGACCTCCCGGCGCCGGCTCTCGCGCATGGGCGGCCGCGTCCGGACGGACGGGCGTTCGGCGCGGCGGGCGGCGGACTTCGGCTCCGCCGGTGCGTCGAGGGCCTCGCCTCCGGCGGCCGGCGTCCCGGCACTCTCCTGGGGGGCCGGCACCGCCGGCTCGGTCCGGGCCGGCGGATCGACCCAGCCCGGCCGCGACTGCGCCAGGGCGGGCCCGGCGAACCAGGCGAAGCCGATCAACGCGGCGGAACAGACGGAACACGAACCGTAGTGCATGGCATCATCACCGGGGTCGCGACCGATTCGGAAGATCTCAAGGACGGGATCTCGAGGACGGGTTCGGTCGATCGAGGGATGAACGTTTCGTGAGCGCGCTCGGTTTCGCGCCCTCGGCCCGCGCGTGCGATCTCCGGCGACCGTGGCGCCGGGGTCACAGTCGGGCGGCCGCCGCCGCGCCCGCCCTGCGTGTGCGAGGCCGGTTTCGTACCTCGTCCGCCCTTGCCATCCCCGCCCGGCAACCCACCTTGACCGTACCGGGTCCGGGCCCCTCTGGCGGTCGAGGCGTTGACCGTGATGTCGGACCCCGTCTCTGCCTTTGCGCTCACGCGGCGCGAACGCACCGGAGGGTCCAGAACCGCATGACGATCCAGCACCGAGTCCGCGCCGCACTGGGGCAAGCCTCTTGGGAGAACGTCGCGTGAGCGCCGGCCAGACCGCCCGCCGGGGCCTGCTCCTCGTCAACCCGAATGCCCGCAACGGCGGCTTCTCCCTCGACGCCGTGCGCGACGCCCTGCGCCAGGGCGGCATCGAACCGTTCGAGCCGCCCGGCGATCCCGACTGCACCGCCGTGATCAAGCGGCACGCGGGGCGGAGCGACCTCGTGATCCTCGGCGGCGGCGACGGTACCCTGAACGCGGCGGCCCCCGCCCTCGTCGAGACCGGCCTGCCCCTCGGCATCCTGCCGCTCGGCACCGCCAACGACCTCGCCCGGTCCCTCGGCCTGCCCCCCGACCCCGTGGCGGCGGCCGGCCTCATCGCCAGCGAGGAGGCGCGGCCCGTCGACCTCGGCTGCGTCAACGGACATTACTACTTCAACGTCGCCAGCATCGGCTTCTCGGCCGAACTCGCCGGCGACCTCACGGCCGAGTCGAAGAAGAAGTGGGGGACCATCGGCTACGGCATCGCCGCCCTGCGGGTCCTGCGCCGGGTGCGGCCGTTCACGGTCTACCTCGAACACGACGGCCAGACCGAGACGATCACCACCATCCAGGTCTCCGTGGGCAACGGCCGCCACTACGGCGGCGGCATGACCGTGGAGGAAACCGCCACCGTCGACGACGGCAAGCTCGATTTCTACAGCCTCGAGGTCAAGCACTGGTGGCGGCTGCTCGCCCTGCTGCCGGCCCTGCGGCGGGGCACGCAGGGGAAGGCGGCGGACGTGCGCGCCTTCCACACCACCGAGATCGTGGTGAAGACGAAGAAGCCCCGGCCGGTGAACACCGACGGCGAACTCTCGACCTACACCCCGGCCCATTTCAAGGTGGTGCCGAAGGCCGTGCGCATCTTCGCGCCCGAGGCCTCGCAGCGCCCGGGCGTCGTGCGCCCCGGCTTCACCCTGCCTTTCTAGCCCCTGCCCTTCTGGACGTTCGGAACAGCCTCCCCGTGGACAGCATCCTTCCCCTCCTCAGCGACCCGACCGCCTGGGCGGCCCTCGCCACCCTCATCGTGATGGAGGTGGTGCTCGGCATCGACAACCTCATCTTCATCTCGATCCTCACCAACAAGCTGCCGGCCGACCAGCAGGACCGGGCGCGGCGCATCGGCATCGGCCTCGCCCTGGTGCTGCGGCTCGGGCTGCTCGGCACCGTCGCCTACATCGTCGCCCTGACGCAGCCGGTGTTCGCGGTGTTCGGCAAGGGCTTCTCCTGGCGCGACCTTATCCTCATCGGTGGCGGCCTGTTCCTCCTGTGGAAGGCCACGAAGGAGATCCATCACACCATGGAGCCCGAGCCGGAGGACAAGGGGCTCGGCAAGGCCGCGACCCTGGGGTTCGCGACGGCCATCGGCCAGATCCTCGTCCTCGACCTCGTGTTCTCCATCGACAGCATCATCACGGCGGTGGGCATGACCGAGCACGTCCCGATCATGGTGGTGGCCGTGATCGTCGCCGTGACGGTGATGCTGCTCGCGGCGAACCCGCTCTCGCGCTTCATCGCCGCCAACCCCACGGTGGTGATGCTGGCCCTGGGCTTCCTCATCATGATCGGCATGACGCTCATCGCCGAAGGCTTCGGCGCCCACGTGTCGAAGGGCTACATCTACACGGCCATGGCGTTCTCGGCCGGCGTCGAGGGCCTCAACATGCTGACCCGCCGCCGGAGGCGGAAGCGGGCGGCGTCGGACCCGGCGTCCGCCCAGCGGTAGGCCCACCCGGTTTCACGGGACAACGAAAAGGCCCGCCGGAGCGCTCCGGCGGGCCTTTTCATTTCGGGGCATCACCGGCGCGGGATCGGGCCGGTGACGTTGGCGTCGAGGCGTCATACGGTTTCCGCCTGATCCGTTCGGTGACGCGGTGCCATGCGGGTCCCCTCCTCCCCAGGCGCGGGTCCCCTCTCCTGGAAGGAGAGGGACAGGGTGAGGTGTGTGACCTTTTCGGAGAGTCCACACACCTCACCCCAACCCTCTCCTTCCAGGAGAGGGAGCACCCGTGGGCTTCACGCCCGCATCCGGATGCCGTCAGATGCCCTGTCTCTGCACGAGATCGACCCGTTCGCAATTGTGTGAATCCAGTAGCCCAAACAGGAAAGGGGGCCCGTCGCGGCTGCTCAATCCGGATTGATCAACCGGAGCTGGCGTCAGAGAATGGAATCGTATCCCGTCGCCTCGCGCTTGCAGACCGCCTGGTCCGGGGCCGCGCCGCCGCCGGCCACGAGCTTGGCCACCTCCGCCCGGGCGCGCTCCAGGTCGGCGCGGAACCCGGCATCGCCCTGGAGGGCGGCGAAGACGATGCTCCCCGTGGTGCGCCCGGCCTGGATGTCGGTCATCCAGTGCAGGCCGCAGACGACGCGACTCTCGCCGTAGGAGCGGGCGCGCAGGAAGAAGTCCGTCGCCTTCTCGGGCATCAGGGCGGCCAGGATCGAGGCGTAGGTCCAGGCCTGGGTGGCGTGGCTCGACGGGAAGCTGAAGGCGTTGGCGATCTCGGCCGAGCGGACGACGCAGATCTCCGCGTCGTTGCCGACGAAGGGGCGGATGCGCCGGTAATGCTCCTTGGGACCGCGCAGGGCACGGGTGATGTCGAGGCGGCTGCGCTCCAGCAGGGTCATGAGGGCGGGCGCGCGGGTCTGGTCGATGCGCTGGCCGATGACGCAGGCGAAATCGTCGAGGATGGCCGAGGCGCCGTCGGCCACATCCGTGGTGGCGAGGTCCCAGCGCGGGGTGCCCTTGAGGGACCGGGTCGCCGTGAAGGCCGCCTTGTCGGCGGTCTCCGCCGCCGACTGGCCGCGGGGCGGGGCCGGCAGGATCTTCACGGTGTCGGGCGCCGCGGCGTCGGACAGGTAGGGCTGGCGGGCGGCCTTGCCCGGCGTCACGGGGGTGTTGGCGACGGGCGGCGCGGAAGCGGGCTTCGGGGGCTGCTGCCCCTCCTGCGCCAGGACCGGCGGAACCCAGGCCGCGGCGGCGAGGAGGACGAGGGCGAAGGGCAGGCGGGCCATCGGCGTCTCTGGGATGGTGAACGGAAGGGGGGCGACGAAAGGGAAGCGGCCTTCTGCCATAGGGTTCCCGTGTAACGGTCCGATGGCACTCGGTGCATCTTATCCGGACCGCACCTGAACGGCGCCCGACCGAACCGTCATTCCGACTCCGCTCACCGCCGCGCGTCGCGGCGTCCGCCGTCGCTCACCCGGCGCGGATCGCCGCCGCGACTTCGCCGGGATATTCCTCGTGCGGGCTCAGGGCGCCGGGGATCGACGCGCGGGCGACGTGGCCGGTGGCGACGAGGGCGTCCATCTCCGCGCCGGACCGGCGCGGCGCGCGCTCCGGGCGCAGGACGAGGATCGGCGGCAGGCCGTCATCCGCGAACAGGTCGAGGAAGTCCTTGCGGGTCCCGCACGGGTCGAGGCCGCCGGTGACGAAGGCGGCGGTGCCGAAGCGGCCGCCCGGATGGCGGGTGACGGCGTGCTTGTCGGCGATGATCCCCGGCGTGACGTGGGCCGGGTCGGCGTAGACGTGGGCCCGCATCATCCGGCCGATCACCGGCGGGCTGATGTTGAGGCGGTACAACGCCTCGCCGAGGATCGGCAGCTCGACGGCGCGGCGGATGCCGGCGATGAGGCCGCGCCGGTCCGGGCCCATCATGGTGGGCAACGGCCCGCGCCAGGTCGGCGCCACCAGGACGAGGCGGCCGAACAGGCCGGGATGTCGGGACGCCGCCGCCACGAGGTAGCCCGCCGCGTGGCCGGCGGCGACGCCGAGGGCGTAGGGACCGCGCTCCGCCGCCAGGAGGGCGTCGAGGAAGGCGTGCAGGGTGGCGGGGGTCAGGGCGATCCGCGCCCGCGTCCGGTCGCCGAAGCCGGGCCAGTCGGGCACGTGGCAGCGGAAGTCCAGGCCGAGGTCCTTGGCGAGGGGCCGCATCTCGGCCCGGGCCGAGATCGACGACAGGGCCGGGAGCAGCAGGGCCTCGGGCCCGTTGCCGATGACGTCGCAGGGCGTCGGCATCGGCCGTCCCATGACGGTGAGGGACAGGCTGCGGGCGGAACAGGCGGGCTCGATCATCGCGCGTTCTCAACGGGTCCGGTGTCGGGAAGATGGGGCCGGCCCCCTCCCCCCGACATGCGACACAATATGGGTCCCTTCGCTCGGGATCGAAGCGACCCCGTCGGGGTCCGGCAGGTCCGTCAGGTGCGCGGCGGCCGGCGTCAGGTCCGCAGCAGCTCGTTGATGGCGGTCTTGGAGCGGGTGCCGGCATCGACGCGCTTGACGATGACGGCGCAGTACAGGCCCGGCCCCGGCGTGCCGTCGGGCAGGTCCTTGCCGGGCGTGGTGCCCGAGACCACGACGGAATAGGGCGGCACCCGGCCGTACATGACCTCGCCCGTCGAGCGGTCGATGATCTTGGTCGAGGCGCCGATGTAGACGCCCATGGACAGAACGCTGCCCTCGCCGACGATCACGCCCTCGGCCACCTCGGCGCGGGCGCCGATGAAGCAGTTGTCCTCGATGATCACCGGGTTGGCCTGGAGCGGCTCGAGGACGCCGGCGATGCCGGCGCCGCCGGAGATGTGGCAGTTCTTCCCCACCTGCGCGCAGGAGCCGATGGTGACCCAGGTGTCCACCATGGTGCCCTCGCCCACATGGGCGCCGAGGTTGATGAAGGACGGCATCAGCACCGCGCCGGGCGCGATGTAGGAGCCGCGCCGCACGACGCAGCCGGGCACGGCCCGGAAGCCGGCCTCGCGAAACTGCTTCTTCTTCCAGCCCTCGAACTTGGACGGGACCTTGTCCCACCACGTGGCGCCGTCGGGGCCGCCATGGATGATCTCCATGTCGTTGAGGCGGAAGGACAGCAGCACCGCCTTCTTGAGCCACTGGTTGACCTGCCAATCGCCGTCGACCTTCTCGGCGACCCGGGCCTTGCCGGAATCCAGGAGGTCGAGGGCGTTTTCGACGGCCTCGCGCACGGCGCCCTTGGTGGCGGTGTCGATGCCGGCGCGCTCCTCCCAGGCGGTCTCGATGGTGGTGGCGAGGTCGGCGTGGGACATGACGGCTTCCGGGGGGGTGAGACGAGGGCTTCGTGCTTACAAAAGCCCGCCGGTCCTGTCACCTCAACCGGCGGTCAGGGGCTTCGACGCGGCGTGGCCGCAGGCGTCGAAGCGGCGCTGGATGACGACGTAGTCCTGGCGGATGGTGTTGAAATACTTGGCCGAGACCGAGACTTCCGGCTTGCCGGGGGCCCCCGACGGCAGCCGGTCGGTGATCCGTTCGATGATGCAGCACTCGGTGCGGTCGCCGAGATAATCGACGGTGTTGCCGTAGGCGCGTCCGCCATGGTCGCCCTCGCGGACGATGTTGGCGATCATGATGTCGATGTAGTTCTGGTCCGTGAGATATCTGTTGGTCTCGTGGCAGACCATGATCCGGTCCGAATAGACCGTGCCGGCGCAGACCGCTCCCACGACGGCCAGGCCGAGGAAGACGGCTCCGGCCATCCGCACACGCTGCTCGCGGGGTTCGTCCTGATGGGCGTCCTTGTGGGCGTCTTGGCGGGCATTCTCGAGAGTGTTCGGCATCGTCCTGGCGACCCCTTGGGTTGGCGGC
This sequence comes from Methylobacterium sp. WL69, assembly GCF_008039485.1. Classification (NCBI taxonomy): domain Bacteria; kingdom Pseudomonadati; phylum Pseudomonadota; class Alphaproteobacteria; order Hyphomicrobiales; family Methylobacteriaceae; genus Methylobacterium; species Methylobacterium sp. WL69. The sequence goes on from NZ_VRUZ01000064.1 coordinate 7,830, forward strand.
CCTCGGGGTCGGACCGCGCGGGGCGCGGCCAACCGCGGGCGCGTGATCGACGACGCGATCATGCGCCCGCACATCTTAGGAAAGCGCTCACGCGTTCGTGATCATTCCGTCATTCGCGCGGCCAGGCGTCAGGGCGCGATGGCATCGAACCGCAGGCGCACGTGATCGAGGTCGCGGGCGAGGGCGGCCAGATCGTCGGCGAGTTCGTCGTGGATGGCCTGCGCGGCCTGCGGAAACTCCGCCAGCACCCTGCGCATCAGGGTGGGGGTGATGCGGATCACCTCCGCCGCCGCCGCCGCATGGGCGTCCGTGGGACGTTCCCCGGGCAGGAGCAGGGCGAGGCGGCCGACGAGGGCCGAGCGGCCCACCGTCACCGTCTCGCCGCCGGCCACGCGCGGGGCCAACGCGATGGTGCCCGACAGGACGACGAAGCCGCCATCCGAGGCGTCGCCCCGGGCGAACAGCCGGTCGCCGGGGGCGAGGCTGCGCCGCTCGGCGGCGAAGGAGAGAAGCCGCAGGGCATCCCGGCCGAGGAACCCGAACAACGGGGCGGCGGCCAGGATCGCGATGTCGTCGTCGAGCCCCAAGCCGTCCCGTCCCCCGTTCACCCACGCGAGCTTAGCGCAAGCGGCGGCGCGCGACTACGGCAGCAGCTTGTAGCCGCCGCCCTCGGTGACGAGGATCGCGGCGAGGCCGGGGTTCGGCTCGATCTTCTGGCGCAGGCGGTAGATGTGGGTCTCGAGGGTGTGGGTGGTCACCTGGGCGTTGTAGCCCCAGACCTCGGCGAGGAGGGTGTCCCGGCCTACCACGGCGCATCCGGCGCGGTAGAGGAAGCGCAGGATCGCGGTCTCCTTCTCCGTGAGCTTCAGCTTCGACCCGCGCGCGTCCACCAGGAGCTTGGCGCCGGGACGGAAGGTGTAGGGCCCGATCTGGAACACCGCGTCCTCGCTCGCCTCGTGGCTGCGCAGGTGAGCGCGGATGCGGGCCAGGAGCACGGCGAACTTGAACGGCTTGGTGACGTAGTCGTTGGCGCCCGCCTCGAGGCCCTCGACGGTATCGTCCTCGGAATCCTGGCCCGTGAGCATGATGACGGGGCCGCGATAGCCGTTGCGGCGCATGGCGCGCACGGCCTCGCGCCCGTCCATGTCCGGCAATCCGACGTCCATCACCGCGAGGTCGATCCGCCCATCGGTGACGCAGGCGATGGCGCCGCTGGCATCACCCGTGCCGATCACGCGGAATTCCTCGTAGAGATCGAGTTGTTCCGACAACGTCTCCCGCAAAGCGGCATCGTCGTCGCAGATCAGCAGGCGATGGATATTGGGCATCGGCCGGACGACTTTCACGCACGAACGGGATCACACGAGTGGCGCGTGATCCTCAGGCAAAGGGAAGGGCGGAGGCGTCCGTGCCAAGCGGATGCCGGGGGGAGAGGACGAAGGGACCGGACCGCCTGCCAAGACTGGACTGTCTTGATCGGGAGGACCGTCTTGACAGGAAAAGCTCGGGAAGAACGGCTTCGATGGAAAAGAAAGGTTGAGAAGAACAAAAGGGCCCGGACGGACACGTCCGCGGTTTCCTCACAAACGGGTGATGACGGCCAAAAGTTTCAGCCGCGCGGCGACGCAAACTGCCGAGGGGCCGCGGCTCCGGTGAGGATGGTCTCCCGCGCCCCGTCGGGCGATAAGACGCCCCATGAAGCGAACCACCCTCTCGCGCCTGCGGGTCCGACCGCTCGTGGGCGATCGCACCCGTGGACAGGTCCTGGCCGGTCCCGTCGTCATGCCCTGCGCCCTGGGCCGTTCGGGGATGGTCCGGGGCAAGCGCGAGGGCGATGGCGGCTCGCCCCGGGGACGGTTCCGCCTGCGGGGAGGCGTCTACCGTCCGGACGTCTTCGCCATCCGCCCGCGCACCGCCCTCCCCTTGCGCCCGATGCGGCCCGACGACGGCTGGTGCGACGCGCCCGGCGACCGGCGCTACAACCGGCCCGTCGCCCTGCCCTGCCCCGTCAGCGCGGAGCGGATGTGGCGCGATGACGGGCTCTACGACCTCGTCATCGACCTCGACTACAATCGCGGACCGATCCGGAAGCGCCTCGGCTCGGCGATCTTCTTCCACTGCGCCCGGCCCGGCTACACGCCGACGGAGGGCTGCGTCGCCCTGAAGCGCGCCGATCTCGCCCGGCTCCTGCGCCGGCTCGGCCCGCGCACGCGGATGTGGATCGGATAGCCGCATGGTCAGCGGTTCATCGGAGCGGCGGCGAAGGGCCCGATCGGGCCGAACGGCACCGGCCGGATCGCCGGGGTGCCGGCCGGGACTGCCAAGGGGGCGAGGGGCCCATGGGGCATAGGCGGGGCTCCGCGAACGACGCGCCACGCGGCGCGTTGGGCGAAATAGGCGCATATGCACGCATCACACAAGCGTGGCCGGAGGCCTTTGTGCGTGGCCGGATGCCTTCGTGAGGACAGATCGATGATGAAGCCGGCCCAGGTCACGCCGTGCCACTGCCAGACGGCACGCCAGGGGGCGCGACAGCTGACGCAGTTCTACGACCGCCACCTCGCCCCGACGGGCCTGCGGGCGTCGCAATACGCCGTGCTGTCGCGTCTCGGCCGCCTCGAAACCGCGTCCATCAACCAACTGGCCGAGGCTCTGGTGATGAACCGGACCACCCTCGGGCGGGCCCTGCGGCCGCTCCAGCGCGACGGCCTCGTGCGCGTCGGCCCCGGCGCCGACGGACGCACCCGCGCCCTGTGCCTCACCGCGGCGGGCCGGGACCGCCTCGCCGCCGGTCTCCCCCTGTGGCGGCATGCCCAGGACGCCTTCGAAGCCGCCTTCGGCGCCGCCGAGGCCGAAGGCCTGCACGCGGCGATGGGGCGGGTCGTCACCGCCCTGCCCGGCTGAGACGTCTCACGGGCGCGCCGGCCGCGCCCCGAAGATCGCCGTGCCGACGCGGACATGCGTGGCCCCCATCTGGATCGCGGCCGGGTAGTCCGCGCTCATGCCCATGGACAGGATCGGCAGGTTGTGGCGCTCGGCGATGCGCGCGAGCAGGGCGAAATGCGCCGAAGGCGGGTCCTCGGCGGGGGGGATGCACATGAGGCCGTTGATGGCGAGCCCGTGGGTGTCGCGACACTCGGCGAGCAGCACGTCGACCTGCGCCGGCGACACCCCGGCCTTCTGCGCCTCGTCGCCGGTGTTGACCTGGATGAGCAGCTTCGGGGTCCGGCCGCTCCTCGCGGTCTCCTTGGCGATCTCCTTGGCCAGCGCCGCGGCCAGGGACAGGCGGTCGAGGCCGTGGATCACGTCGAACAGCTCCACCGCCTCGCGGGCCTTGTTCGACTGGAGCGGCCCGACGAGGTGCAGCTCCACGTCCGGGAACCGCTCCCGCAGGGCCGGCCACTTCGCCTTCGATTCCTGGACGTAGTTCTCGCCGAACACCCGGTGCCCGGCCTCCAGGGCAGGCAGGATGCCCTCGGCCGCGATGAGCTTCGAGACGGCCACCAGGCTGACGGAGACCGGATCGCGCTCGGAATCCTCCGCCGCCTGCCGGATCTTTTCACGGACGGCCGCGAGACCGGCCACCACATCGGCGGGATCGGGGTGGGCATACGCGAAGGGGCTGTCGGCCATGGGGCTGGTTCTCGGGTCGGTGACGGGGTCTGAGGGTCGGACTACCATTCCGAACGCAGGCCGCAAGGCGGGGCTCCCGGCGGGTGCTTCGTGTTGACCGGATGACGCCGCGTGCTAGTCCGGCGGCCGACCCCTTCTACCCAGCGGACCGCGATGCCGGCCGCTCCCCTGACAGTGAACGGCGCCAGCCATGACCAGCCCCGCCCGCCCCGCCCCGCCCGAGCGCTACAACGCCAAGGAGACCGAGCCGCGCTGGCAGCAGGCCTGGACCGAGGCCGGCATCTACGCGACGAAGAACGACGACGCCCGGCCGAAATACTACGTGCTGGAGATGTTCCCCTACCCGTCCGGCCGCATCCACATGGGCCACGTGCGCAACTACGCCATGGGCGACGTGGTCGCCCGCTACAAGCGCGCCCGCGGCTTCAACGTGCTGCACCCCATGGGCTGGGACGCCTTCGGCCTGCCCGCCGAGAACGCCGCCATGGAGCGCAAGGTCAACCCGCGGGAGTGGACCTACGCCAACATCGCCACCATGCGCGGCCAGTTGCAGAGCATGGGCCTGTCGCTGGACTGGAGCCGCGAGATCGCCACCTGCGATCCCGACTACTACAAGCACCAGCAGCGGATGTTCCTCGACTTCCTCGGCAAGGGCCTCGTCACCCGCCGTACGGCCAAGGTGAACTGGGACCCCGTGGATCACACGGTGCTGGCCAACGAGCAGGTCATCGACGGGCGCGGCTGGCGCTCGGGCGCCCTCGTCGAGCAGCGCGAGCTGACCCAGTGGTTCTTCAAGATCACCGACTTCGCGCAGGACCTCTACGATGCCCTCGACGGCCTGGAGCGCTGGCCGGAAAAAGTCCGGGTGATGCAGAAGAACTGGATCGGCCGGTCCGAGGGGCTGGAGGTCCGCTTCGCCGTGGACGCGCCGCCCCCCGGTGTGGCACCGGAGGTGAAGGTCTACACCACCCGCCCCGACACCCTGTTCGGCGCGAAGTTCCTGGCCATCGCCGCCGATCACCCCATCGCGGCGGCGCTCGCGCCCGCGCGGCCGGATCTGCAGACCTTCATTGAGGAATGCCGCCGCACGGGCACGGCCCAGGCGGCCATCGACACGGCGGAAAAGCTCGGGTTCGACACGGGGCTGACGGTGCGCCATCCCCTCGACCCGTCGTGGCTGCTGCCGGTCTACGTCGCGAACTTCGTCCTGATGGAGTACGGCACCGGTGCGGTGTTCGGCTGTCCGGCCCACGACCAGCGCGACCTCGACTTCGCCAACAAGTACGGCCTCGGCAACACCCCCGTGGTCTGTCCCGAGGATCAGGACGCCAAGACCTTCGTCGTCACCGACACGGCCTATGACGGCGACGGCCGGATGATCAATTCGCGCTTCCTCGACGACATGACCACGGACGAGGCGTTCCACGCCGTCGCCAACCGCCTCGAAGCCGAGACCCTGTCGGGCGCCCCCGTCGCAGGGCGAAAGGTGCAGTTCCGGTTGCGGGATTGGGGCGTGTCACGCCAGCGCTACTGGGGCTGCCCGATCCCGATCATCCACTGCGACGCCTGCGGCCCGGTGCCGGTGCCCGTCGCCGACCTGCCGGTGCGCCTGCCCGACGACGTCTCGTTCGACGTACCCGGCAATCCCCTCGAGCGCGACCATGCCTGGCGCGACGTCCCCTGCCCCACCTGCGGGAAGCCGGCGCGGCGCGAGACCGACACCATGGACACGTTCGTCGATTCGTCCTGGTACTACGCCCGCTTCACCGCGCCGTGGCTGCAGGATGCGCCCACGGACCGCACGGCCGTCGACCAATGGCTCGCCGTGGACCAGTATATCGGCGGCATCGAGCACGCGATCCTGCACCTGCTCTACGCCCGGTTCTTTATGCGGGCGATGCAGGCCACGGGCTGGTCCGGCGTGTCCGAGCCCTTCGACGGCCTGTTCACCCAGGGCATGGTCGTCCACGAGACCTACAAGGACGCGGCCGGCGCCTGGGTCCAGCCGGCGGACATCCGCATCGCGGCGGAGTCCGGCGAGCGCCAGGCGTTCCACGTGAAAACCGGTGCACCGATCAGCATCGGCGCCATCGAGAAGATGTCGAAGTCGAAGAAGAACGTCGTCGATCCCGACGACATCATCGCGAGCTACGGCGCCGACACCGCCCGCTGGTTCATGCTTTCCGACTCGCCGCCGGAGCGCGACGTGATCTGGACGGAGGACGGCGTCCAGGGCGCCGCCCGCTTCGTCCAGCGGGTCTGGCGCCTCGTCTCCCTCGCGGCCCAGGCGAACGGCATGCCGGGCGCCCACGACGCGGCCCTGCGCAAGGCCGCGCACAAGGCCCTGGCCGCCGTCGAGGAGGATGTCGAGCGCCTGCGCTTCAACCGCTGCGTCGCCCACATCTACACCCTCGCCAACGCCCTCGACGAGGCCCTGCGCGGCGGCGTCGCCGCGGGGGCCGCCCGCGAGGCCGCCGGCATCCTGACCCAGCTCGTGGCGCCGATGATGCCGCATCTCGCCGAGGAATGCTGGCAGGCCCTGGGCCGCGACGGCCTCGCCGCGCAGGCCGCCTGGCCGGTGGTGGACCGCGCCCTGCTGGTGGAGGATACGATCACCCTCCCCGTCCAGCTCAACGGCAAGAAGCGCGCGGACGTGACCGTGCCGCGCGAGGCCGACAAGGAAGAGGTCGAGCGCCTGACCCTGGCCGACGAGGCCGTGCAGAAGGCCCTCGAAGGCCGGGCGCCGAAGAAGGTGATCGTGGTGCCGGGCCGGATCGTCAATCTGGTGGTGTAGGGCATCGTCCCGAACGGTGGTTGCCGGCCTTCGAAAAAGGGCGAGGCCACGATCCGGCCGGAGACGAAGCGTAAACCTCGGGCCAATTAGGGTGACGGCGGGCATGGGTTCGCCGTACACAGCGAAGCTGGGCAATCGGGACGGCGGCGGCATGATGCGTTTGGCGATTCGGACGGAGCGGAACGGTCGCGCCTACCGGGCGGTGCGGGTGGCGCTGGTCTGCGCCCTCGGCCTCAACCTGTCCGCCTGCTTCCGGCCCCTCTACGGCCCCACGGCCTCGGGCGAGCCGATGGCGGCCCTGCTCGCCTCCGTGCAGGTGGACGAGGTCAACATGGCCCAGGGCCAGGAGCGCATCGGGCATTACCTGCGCAGCGAACTGATCTTCGACCTCGACGGGTCGGGCCAGCCCTCGACCAAGCGCTACCGCCTGAAGATGCAGGGCAGCGAGACGGTGCAGACCCCCATCGTCTCGTCCCAGACCGGACGCGCCGAGGCCGGCACCATCATCGCCAACGTCAAGTACTCCCTGGAAAACCTCGACGGCACCAAGATCATCAGCGAGGGCGTCGCCACCTCGACGGCGACCTACGACCGCTCGGTGCAGCGCTTCGCCTCGCTCCGCGCCGCCCGCGACGCCGAGATCCGCCTCGCCAAGACCCTGTCGGAGCAGATCAAGACCCGCCTCGCCTCCGTGCTGGTGACGAAGCCCTGACGGGTTCGCCCGCATGACCGCCGTCAAGGCCGGCGACGTCGAGGCGCTGATCCGGCGCGGACCGGACCCGCGCATCGCCGTGCTGCTGCTCTACGGGCCGGACACCGGCCTCGTCTTCGAACGGGCCAAGCGCCTCGCCGAGGCGTTCGTCTCCGATCCGGGCGACCCGTTCGCCATGGTCAAGATCGACGGCGACACCCTGGCCCAGGATGCCGGCCGCCTCGTCGACGAGGCCGGCACCGTCGGCCTGTTCGGCGGCAACCGCACCATCTGGGTCCGGGCGGGCAGCCGCAACTACGCGCCGGCCGTCGAAGCCGCTCTGAAGGCGGAAATCACCCAGGCCCGCATCGTCGTGGAGGCCGGGGATCTCGCCAAGACCGCGCCGCTCCGCACCCTCTGCGAGAAGTCGCCCAAGGCCCTGGCGATCCCGTGCTACCCCGACGACGAGCGCGCCCTCGGCGATCTCATCGAGCGCACCCTGCAGGAGCAGGGCCTGCGCATCGCCCGCGAGGCCCGCGACGTCCTCGCCACCAGCCTCGGCGGCGATCGCGGCGCCAGCCTGTCGGAGATCGAGAAGCTCGCCCTCTACACCCGCGGGCAGGACACCGTCAGCCTCGACGATGTCGAGGCCGTGGTGAGCGACGTCGCCGCCAGCGTCCTCAACACCCTCATCGACGCGGCCTTTTCCGGCCGCAGCGCCGACGTCGAGCGCGATTACCGGCGCTTTCGCCACGAGGGCATGGACCCGTCGATGATGCTGGGCTCGGCCCTGCGCCACGCCCTGACGCTCCTGAGCACCCGTCTCGCCGGGGAGGGGCAGAGCGCCAGCCTCATGGTCGGCAATTGGCGCGGCCTGCATTTCCGGCGCAAGGCCACGGTGGAGACCCAGCTCGCCCGCTGGACGCCCCCGGCCCTGCGCCACGCGATCCAGCTGCTGCAGGACGCGGTGCTGACCTGCCGCCGCTCCCCGCCCGACCTCGCCCACGCCAACGCGTCGAGTACCCTCCTGCGCATCGCCTCGGAGGCGGCACGGCGGCGCTGACCGTGACTTCCGTTCAGAGTTGAGAAGCGGCCCGTTGGCGTGAAGCGCGACGGGCTCCCTCTTCTTCCAGGCAGGGCGATCGCAGATGGCGGTCGCGGTCTGAATCCGCCGCAGAAGAGGGTTGTCGACGAAGCAGAGTTTCCGGTGCGCATCCCCTCGCCCCGCCTGCGGGGAGAGGGACGCGTCTCCCCCCTGCCGGGGAGCGCGTCGAGGCGGCAGCCGAAGGTGAGGGGGCGAATCCAAAAGAGGCTCCTCCGACGCAGCCCCCTCACCGTCGCTGCGGCTTCGCCTTCGCTCGCCCCAGGCACGACGGGGTGCCTGCGGCCCTCTCCCCGCAGGCGGGGCGAGGGGGATGCGCGCAGACGCTCTGCGCGAAGGGGCAAGGGCTGGCCCAAACGTATGCACCCGATCTGCGATCGCCCTGCCTTCCAGGAGAGGGGACCCGTGACCTCGCAAGACCTCCGCGGATTACGATCGCGCGGCCGGTGACCCTTTCAACCCTGCGGCGAAACCTTCAGCAGCCGGCAAAGCCCATCCAATTCCTCCGCCGACTCGTAGCGGATGCGGATTTCGCCCGTGCCGGCGGCCTTGGTCTTGAACGAGACCGGCATGCCGATGGCGCGGCCCAGGGCCTGTTCGAGGGAGCGCAGGGTGGCGTCCTTGTCGGCGCCGCGCCGGGGCCGGCCGGGGCGCGGGGCGTCGCCGTCCGGAACCTCGGCGGAGGCCAGGGCCTCGACCTCGCGCACGGACATCCCCTCCTCCACGATCCGCCGAGCGACGGCTTCCGGGTCCTTCACCGCCAGGAGGGCGCGGGCGTGCCCCGCCGTGATCTCCCCGGCAACCACCCGGTCCTGGATCGCGGGCGAGAGCTGGAGCAGGCGCAGGGTGTTGGCGAGGTGGCTGCGGCTCTTGCCGATGATCTCAGCGAGCTCGCTCTGGTTGTACTGGAACTCGCTCATCAGCCGCTCGTAGCCGGCGGCTTCCTCGATGGCGTTGAGGTCCGTGCGCTGGACGTTCTCGAGGATGGCGAATTCCAGGGAGGTGCGGTCGTCGATCTCGACGGTCACCACCGGCACCTCGGTCAGGCCGGCGCGCTGGGCCGCGCGCCAGCGCCGCTCGCCGGCGACGATCTCGAAGGTGTCGGGCACGCCCGACAGGGCCCGCACGACGATGGGCTGGATGATGCCCCGGACCTTGATGGACGCGGCGAGCTCTTCCAGGTCCGCCTCGCTGAAGCGCCTGCGCGGATTGCGCGGGTTCGGCCGCAGGAACTCCACCGCCACCTTGCGCTGGGCCTGGGATTTGTTCGCGTCGGCACCCTCGTCGCCGAAATCACCGATCAGGGCCGCGAGACCGCGCCCGAGCCGGGGCCGCACCACATCATCCGCCATCGCCACCCGCTCGACTCCGTTACGCATCGTTTTCATGGACTAGGCCGCGACGGGCAGACGCCCCTCGCGCTGGATGATCTCGGAGGCGAGGCGGAGATAGGCCTGGCTGCCGGCGCATTTGAGATCGTAGAGCAGCACCGGCTTGCCGTGGGACGGCGCTTCCGACACGCGCACGTTGCGCGGGATCATGGTCTCGTAGACCTTGTCGCCCATGAAGCTGCGGACATCCGCCACCACCTGGGCCGAGAGGTTGTTGCGCGGGTCGAACATCGTCAGCACGATGCCCTGGATGGTGAGGCGGGCGTTCAGCGCGCCGCGCACCTGCTCCACCGTGCGCAGGAGCTGGCTCAGGCCCTCCAGGGCGAAGAACTCGCATTGCAGGGGCACCAGCACCGCGTCCGCCGCCGCCAGCGCGTTGATGGTGAGCAGGTTGAGGGAGGGCGGGCAGTCGATGAGGATGTAGGTCACGCCCTGCGTCGCCCCGCTCTGGCCGACGCCCTTGAGGACGTTGCGCAGGCGATGGGCCCGGTCCGGGGCGGTGGCCATCTCCATTTCGAGCCCGAGCAGGTCCATGGTCGAGGGCGCCACCATGAGGCGGGGCACGGCCGTCTGCACACAGGCGGCGCCGAGTTCGGCCTCGCCCGCGAGCACGTGATAGGTCGAGACCTTGCGCTGACGCCGGTCGACGCCGAGGCCCGTGGAGGCGTTGCCCTGGGGATCGAGGTCGATCACCAGCACCGATTCGCCGATGGCGGCGAGCGCCGTGCCGAGGTTGATCGCCGTGGTGGTCTTGCCGACGCCGCCCTTCTGGTTGGCGAGGGCGAGAATGCGCAGGGGCCGGTCCGGCTTTCCATCCGAGGGGAATTTGCCGCCGGACGACAGGTCAGTGAGGGGAGCGCTCGTCATGAATCCACGCGGGAGAGGGCGGTGACGCGGACGATCCGCGCGTCAGAATCGGTGCGGCTCGGCACAAGATCGTAAACGAATCTCCACCGTTGTGCCGCCTCGGTCAATTCGGATTGCACGTCACGCCCCTTGGGAAACAGCGCGACGGTGCCGGTTGTCAACAGGGGCTCGGCCCAGGCGAGGAGTTGGGTTAGGGGCGCGAGCGCCCGCGCGCAGACGATCTCCACGCCGGTCTGCGCCGCGATGGCGTCCTCGATCCGGGAATTGTGGACCCGCGCCGGCGCTTCGGTCAGGCGCGCCGTCTCCATGAGGAAGGCGCATTTGCGGGTGTTGCTCTCGATGAGATCGACCCGGAATCCCGGCCGGTCGCGGCCGGCCAGCGCCAGGATCAGGCCGGGGATGCCGGCCCCCGAACCGAGGTCGAGCCAGCGCGTGGCATCGGGCGCGAGCGTCAGCAGTTGCAGGGAATCGGCGACATGCCGGGTCCAGACCTCGCCGAGGGTCGCCGGACCGACGAGGTTCTTCACCCTCTGCCACCGGCGGAGCTGCGCCACGTAGGTGTCGAGGCGGGTGGCCGTTTCACGTGAAACACCGGCCTCGGCGAGGACGCGGTCGCGTCCGGGCTCACTCGGCATGGGCACGCCCCGAACGGTCGCCGCGGCGGGCATGGGCCGCGAGCAGGGTCAGGGCCGCGGGGGTCACGCCCTCGATCCGCGCGGCCTGACCCAGGGTGCCGGGGCGCACGGTCTCCAGCTTGCTGCGCATCTCGTTGGACAGGCCCGGGATGGCGCCGTAATCGAGCCGGATGGGGAGGGCGACGGCCTCGTCCCGGCGGAAGGCGGCGATGTCGGCCCGCTGGCGGTCGAGGTAGACCGCGTAGGTGGCGTCGGTCTGCAGCCGCTCGGCGATCCGGTCCGGGACCTCGGCGAGGTCGGGCCAGACGGCTGCGAGACGAGACCAGTCGATGTCCGGATAGGACAGCAGCTGAAATGCCGAGCGGCGGATGCCGTCCTGATTGAGGGCGAGGCCGTGACCCGCCGCCTGGCTCGGGGTCAGGCTCAGGGTCTCGAGCCGCCCGCGTGCCGCTTCGAGGGCGGTTTGGGAGCGGGCGAAATGATCGGCCCGGCGCGTGCCGACGCAGCCAAGGGCCGCGCCGCGCGGGGTCAGGCGCTCGTCGGCATTGTCGACCCGCAAGGACAGGCGGTACTCGGAGCGCGAGGTGAACATGCGGTAGGGCTCGCTCACCCCGTGGGTGACGAGGTCATCGATCATCACGCCGAGGTAGGATTCGGCCCGGTCGAACACCGCCAGGGGCGATCCGCCGGCGAGGCGCGCCGCGTTGAGTCCCGCGACGAGGCCCTGCCCCGCCGCCTCCTCGTAGCCGGTGGTGCCGTTGATCTGTCCGGCGAGGAACAGGCCGGGCAGGCGTCGGGTCTGGAGGGTGGCGTCGAGCTCGCGCGGATCGACGTAATCGTACTCGATGGCGTAGCCCGGCCGCACGATGCTGGCCCGCTCCAGTCCCGGAATCAGGGCGATCACCGCGCGCTGCACCTCTTCCGGCAGGGCCGTGGAGATGCCGTTGGGATAGATTGTGGGGTCGTTGAGGCCCTCGGGTTCGAGGAAGATCTGGTGGCCCTCGCGGTCGCCGAACCGCACCACCTTGTCCTCGATGGACGGGCAGTAGCGCGGGCCGCGGCTGGCGATGCCGCCGGAATACATGGGCGAGCGATGGAGGTTGGCCCGGATCAGGTCGTGAACGGCCTGCGTCGTCCGGGTGATGCCGCACTGGATCTGGGGCGTGGTGATGCGGTCGGTGAGGGACGAGAACGGCACCGGATCGGTGTCGGCCGACTGCATCTCCAGGCCGGACCAGTCGATGGTGCGGCCGTCGAGGCGCGCCGGGGTTCCGGTCTTGAGGCGGCCGAGGCCGAAGCCGTGGCGGTCGAGGGTCTCGGCGAGGCCCACGGACGGGCCTTCGCCGACGCGCCCGGCGGGGGTGCGGATCTCGCCGATATGGATGAGGCCGCGCAGGAAGGTGCCGGTGGTCAGCACCACGGCGGTGCAGGGGAGGGCGCGTCCGTCCGCCAGGACCACGCCGGTGACGCGCCCAGCGTCGACGGTGAGGTCGGCGACTTCGCCTTCGATCACCGTGAGGTTGGCGGTCTCGGCGATGGCCGCCCGCATGGCGGCGGCGTAGAGCTTGCGGTCGGCCTGGGTGCGCGGACCGCGCACGGCGGGTCCCTTGCGGCGGTTGAGCAGGCGGAACTGGATGCCGGCCGCGTCGGCGACCCGGCCCATGAGGCCGTCGAGGGCGTCGACCTCGCGCACGAGGTGTCCCTTGCCGAGGCCGCCGATGGCCGGGTTGCAGGACAGGGCGCCGATGGTGGCGGCGTTGTGCGTCACCAGGGCCGTGCGGGCGCCGAAACGCGCGGCGGCCGCCGCGGCCTCGGTGCCGGCATGGCCGCCGCCGACGACGATGACGTCATAGGGCGAAGGGAAATAGAGCATGGCGTTGGAGTACGCGTCCGGGTGCGGCAGCGTCAACGATTGTCGCGGTTTTTCACGTGAAACCGCGCGCCTGTCTACTTTCCGATACAGAAGCCGGAGAACAGGCGATCGAGCATCTCGTCGACGCTCACGTGGCCCGCGACCTCGCCGAGGGCGCGCACGGCCAGGCGCAGGTCCTCGGCCGCGAGTTCGGGCAGGGCGGTGCCCTGCAGCAGGCGGTCGAGGTGATCGCGGCAGCGGGTCAGGCCGTCGCGATGGCGCTCGCGGGTGATGAGGGCGGCCTCGCCGCCGACGGCGTTCGCGGCATGGCGTTCGATGGCGGCGAGCAAGGTGTCGAGGCCAGAGCCGGTGACAGCCGAGATGGCGATCGTGTCGGAGGACACCGGGACGGGTAGGAGATCGGATTTGGTCGACACGCGCAGGATTGCGGCACCCGAACTCGGAACGCTACCCTCGTCACAGCTCCACTCAGGCGCGATTGTCGAAAGCCCCGATGCATCGGCAAGGGGCACGGCAGGCTCCCTCTCCTGAAAGGAAAGGGTTGGGGTGAGGTGTGGGACATCTCCGGAGAATCCACACACCTCACCCTGTCCCTCTCCTTCCAGGAGAGGGGACCCGCGGGGATCGGGAGACGGGTCGGGGAGGGGACCAGGAGCCGACACGACACGGGCGTCGTCGAGGAGCAACACGAGGTCGGCCTGGGCCATGCGCGCCCTGGTCCGGCGGATGCCTTCGGCCTCGATGGCGTCCGTGGCCTTGCGCAGGCCGGCGGTGTCGACGAGGGTCACGGGCAGTCCGCCGAGGTCGCACCGCACCTCGATGACGTCGCGGGTGGTGCCGGGGATGGCCGAGACGATGGCGGCGTCGCGGCGGCTCAGGGCGTTGAGCAGGGTCGACTTGCCCGCATTCGGCGGGCCGGCCAGGACGACGGTGAAGCCGTCCCGCAGGCGCTCGCCGCGCCGCCCGTCGTCGAGGGTGGCGGCGATGGCATCGCGGAGATCGCGGGCCTTGGCGAACAGGGCGGCATCGAGGGCGTCGTCATCGACATCGCCCTCGTCGGAGAAATCGAGGGCGGCTTCGACACCCGCCAGGAGATCGATGAGGCCATCGCGCCACGCCGCGACCTGACGCCCGAGGGCGCCGTCGAGCTGGCGCAGGGCCTGACGGCGCTGGGCCTCGGTCTCGGCGTCGATGAGGTCGGCGACGCCCTCGGCCTCGGTCAGGTCCATGCGGCCGTTGAGGAAGGCCCGGCGGGTGAAGGCGCCGGGGGCCGCCGGGACGCACCCGGGGAGGGCCGCGAGGGCCCGCAGGACCGCCGTCCGGACGGCCGGGCCGCCGTGGAGATGGAGTTCGGCCATGTCCTCGCCCGTGAAAGTGCCGGGACCGGGCATCCAGACGACGAGAGCCTGGTCGAGGGTCTCGCCCGTCTGCGGGTCGCGAAGGGTCCGCAGGACGAGGCGGCGCGGGGCGGGGAGGGGGCCGGCGAGTGTGGTCACGAGTGGCCCGGCGGCGGGTCCACTGATCCGAATGACCGCCACGGCCGCACGACCAAAGCCGCTCGCGGGGGCGAAGATGGTCGACGGAGCATCCATCGCAGCAGGCTTTTCGGAGATGGCAGACATCTGACCCTAAGCCGGCGAAGTGTTTGGTTTCCGCCGGAAATCGTAGTGCGCCGTCAATGGCCTATGGGAATGTCCCGTGCCCTCGCGGAATACGAAATGGGCTCCCCAAGGGGAGCCCTTCGCATGCGCCTCAGGTGTTCATCGAGTCGAAGAAGTCGTTGTTGCTCTTGGTCTGGCGCAGCTTGTCCATGAGGAACTCGATGGCGTCGGTGACGCCCATCGGGTTGAGGATGCGGCGCAGCACGTAGGTCTTCTTGAGGGAATCCGGCGGGACCAGGAGCTCTTCCTTGCGGGTGCCCGAGCGGGTGATGTCGATGGCCGGGAAGATGCGCTTGTCCGACACCTTGCGGTCGAGGATGATCTCGGAGTTGCCGGTGCCCTTGAACTCCTCGAAGATCACCTCGTCCATACGCGAACCCGTATCGATGAGCGCGGTGGCGATGATCGAGAGCGAGCCGCCCTCTTCAATGTTGCGGGCGGCACCGAAGAAGCGCTTCGGCCGCTGCAGGGCATTGGCGTCGACGCCGCCGGTGAGCACCTTGCCCGACGACGGCACCACGGTGTTGTAGGCGCGTCCGAGGCGCGTGATGGAATCGAGCAGGATCACCACGTCGCGGCCGTGCTCGACCAGGCGCTTGGCCTTCTCGATGACCATCTCGGCGACCTGCACGTGGCGGGTGGCCGGCTCGTCGAAGGTGGAGGCGATGACCTCGCCCTTCACCGAGCGGATCATGTCGGTGACTTCCTCGGGGCGCTCGTCGATGAGCAGCACGATGAGGTAGCATTCCGGGTGGTTGATGGTGATCGACTGGGCGATGTTCTGCATCAGCACGGTCTTGCCCGTGCGCGGCGGCGCCACGATGAGGGCGCGCTGGCCCTTGCCGATGGGGGCGACGATGTCGATGATCCGCGGCGAGAAATCCTTCTTCGGCGGATTGTCGAGTTCGAGCTTGAAGCGCTGGGTCGGGAACAGCGGCGTCAGGTTGTCGAAGTGGACCTTGTGCTTGATCTTCTCCGGGTTCTCGAAGTTGATCGTGTTGACCTTGAGCAGGGCGAAGTAGCGCTCGCCGTCCTTGGGGCCCCGGATCGGACCCTCCACCGTGTCGCCCGTGCGCAGGCCGAAGCGGCGAATTTGCGTGGGCGAGATGTAGATGTCGTCGGGGCCCGGCAGGTAGTTCGACTCGGAGGAGCGCAGGAAGCCGAAGCCGTCCTGCAGCACCTCGACGGTGCCGGCGCCGATGATCTCGACCTCCTTGGCAGCGAGCTGCTTCAGGATCGCGAACATCAGCTCCTGCTTGCGCATGGTCGAGGCGTTTTCGACCTCGACCTCTTCGGCGAAGGCCGTCAGCTCGGTCGGCGTCTTGGACTTGAGGTCCTGGAGCTTGACCTCGCGCATGCCGTCGAGATCGGCGGCGGCAATGCTGCCCTCGGCCGGCGAATCCACGGGTTCAAGGGCGTCGTAGGTGGATGTCATGGGCGTTCAAAACCGCGGAAGGACGGACAACGGGCGACAATGTCGGGAGTGAATTCGCCGGGCGCCGTTGAGAGCGCCTGTGGTCGGGCCATCGGGGAGATGGCTCCGCGCATCGTCTTGGGGGAGCCCCGGGGGCTCACGGGATGCAGCACGGCGTAACGAGGAGGGAGTTCACCGTTATCGCGTTTCTTGCGTTTGCTCAAGTCCCGGCCTTGCGCGCGTCTCGATTCAGCGCCGGCGCAGGCGGACGTAGAGGGCGCCGGCCCCGCCATGGTGGCGGGCCGCTTCCTCGAAGCCGACCACGAAGCCGCGCAGTTCCGGGGCCCGCAGCCAGTGCGGCACGCTCCGGCGCAGGACGCCGCGCTCGGAGAACGCGTCGTCGTACTCCGACCCGCCCCGGCTGAGCCCGCCCTTGCC
>NZ_VRUZ01000065.1:0-24274 GCF_008039485.1 Methylobacterium sp. WL69
TCCCCCGCCAGCGTGGCCGTTCGTCTTGCGCCCCCACAACCCGCATGCTAGGCCCTCGCCGCGCCGGAAGGGCGGGTTTTTCCATGACC
The DNA here is from genome assembly GCF_008039485.1 of Methylobacterium sp. WL69. NCBI lineage: Bacteria > Pseudomonadati > Pseudomonadota > Alphaproteobacteria > Hyphomicrobiales > Methylobacteriaceae > Methylobacterium > Methylobacterium sp. WL69. Next base: position 90 of record NZ_VRUZ01000065.1, read on the forward strand.
CGCGCAGACCGGCACGTTCCCAATCCTGACGGTTTCGCACGCCTGCGCCGGACACGGTACACGGCGGCCGGAACCCTAGGGCCGGATTGAAGAGAGAGCGGCGCGTGGCGCAGAACGGTTCCGAGGCGGCTTCCCCGGTTGCAGGCGTGGCGGCGCGCTACGCGTCGGCCTTGTTCGAGCTGGCACGCGACGAGCGCGCCGTCGATGGCGTGGCGGAGAGCCTGGAGCGCTTCGGCGCCCTGCTCAACGAGAGCGCGGATCTCCGCCGCCTCGTGCGCAGCCCGGTCTTCTCCGGTGCCGAGCAGGAGGCCGCCATCGGGGCGATCCTCGACAAGGCGGAGATCACGGGCCTCGGCGCGAACTTCATTCGCCTCGCCGCCGCCAACCGCCGCCTGTTCGCCCTGCCGGACATGATCCGCGCCTTCCGCGTCCTGGTGCGGGACTCGAAGGGCATCGTGCGCGCCGAGGTCAGCGTCGCCGAGCGTCCCTCCGATGCGGTGATCGAGGAGATCAAGGCCAGCCTGCGCGACGTCGCCCGCGCCGAGATCGACCTCGACCTCCGGATCGACCCGAGCCTGATCGGCGGCCTCGTCGTCAAGATCGGCAGCCGCATGGTCGACGCGTCCCTGCGGACCAAGCTCAACGGTATTCGCCTTGCCATGCGGGAAGCCCGGTAGGACCCCGCCAGGGTTCCTCCGCTCCCGTCCCAGACCCATTCCTAACGACAACGACAAGAGGCCCGACGATGGACATCCGCGCCGCCGAGATCTCCGCGATCCTGAAGGATCAGATCAAGAATTTCGGCCAGGAAGCCGAAGTCTCCGAGGTGGGCCAGGTCCTGTCCGTGGGTGACGGCATCGCCCGCGCCTACGGCCTCGACAGCGTCCAGGCCGGCGAGATGGTCGAGTTCGAGTCGGGCGTGCGCGGCATGGCCCTCAACCTCGAGCAGGACAACGTCGGCATCGTGATCTTCGGGTCCGATCGCGACATCAAGGAAGGCCAGACCGTCAAGCGCACCGGCGCCATCGTCGACGTGCCCGTCGGCAAGGCGCTGCTCGGCCGCGTCGTCGACGCGCTGGGCAACCCCATCGACGGCAAGGGCCCCATCGCCACCACCGAGCGTCGCCGCGTCGACGTGAAGGCCCCCGGCATCATCCCGCGGAAATCGGTCCACGAGCCGATGGCCACGGGCCTCAAGGCCATCGACGCCCTGATCCCCGTCGGCCGCGGCCAGCGCGAACTCATCATCGGCGATCGCCAGACCGGCAAGACCGCCATCGCCCTCGACACGATCCTGAACCAGAAGCCGGCCCATGCCGGCACCGACGAGAACGCCAAGCTCTACTGCGTCTACGTCGCCATCGGCCAGAAGCGCTCCACCGTGGCGCAGTTCGTGAAGTCCCTGGAAGATAACGGCGCCCTCGAATACTCCATCGTCATCGCCGCCACCGCCTCGGACGCCGCGCCGATGCAGTTCATCGCGCCGTTCGCCGGCTGCGCCATGGGCGAGTATTTCCGCGATAACGGCATGCACGCCGTGATCGTGTACGACGATCTCTCCAAGCAGGCCGTGGCCTACCGCCAGATGTCCCTGCTCCTGCGCCGCCCGCCGGGCCGCGAGGCCTATCCCGGCGACGTGTTCTACCTGCACTCGCGCCTGCTCGAGCGCGCCGCCAAGATGGGCGACGCCGCCGGCAACGGCTCGCTGACCGCGCTCCCGGTCATCGAGACCCAGGCCAACGACGTCTCGGCCTACATCCCCACCAACGTGATCTCCATCACCGACGGCCAGATCTTCCTCGAGACCGACCTGTTCTACCAGGGCATCCGCCCGGCGGTGAACGTCGGCCTCTCGGTCTCCCGCGTGGGCTCCTCGGCCCAGACGAAGGCGATGAAGAAGGTCGCCGGCAAGATCAAGGGCGAGCTCGCCCAGTACCGCGAGATGGCGGCGTTCGCCCAGTTCGGCTCGGACCTCGACGCCTCGACCCAGAAGCTCCTGAACCGCGGCTCGCGCCTCACCGAGCTCCTGAAGCAGCCGCAGTTCTCGCCGCTGAAGATGGAAGAGCAGGTCGCGGTGATCTATGCCGGCGTCAACGGCTACCTCGACGCCCTGCCGGTCTCGAAGGTCCGTCCGTTCGAGGACGCCCTGCTGTCGACCCTGCGCACCAAGCACGCCGACCTGCTGACCAAGATCCGCGACTCGAAGGATCTGTCGGACGACAGCGCCAAGACGCTCAAGGGCGTCGTCGAGGGCGTGGCCAAGTCGCTGGCTTGAGCCTGAAGGACCCTCGGCCGGTCCCCACGGACCGGCCGAACGTCAGTGTGAACGAGGCGCCCGGAAGGCCGGGCCCTCTTCGAGCCGCAGCGGATGGATCTGGAAGACACCCATGGCGAGTTTGAAGGATCTGCGTAACCGCATCGCTTCGGTGAAGGGGACGCAGAAGATCACCAAGGCCATGCAGATGGTCGCCGCCGCCAAGCTGCGGCGCGCCCAGATGGCCGCCGAGAGCGCGCGTCCCTACGCCGAGAAGATGTCCCAGGTGCTCGGCAACCTCGCCGCGAACCTCGTCGGGGGCGTCCAGGGTCCGAAGCTCCTGTCCGGCACCGGCGCGGAGAAGACCCACCTGCTCATCGTCTGCACGGCCGATCGCGGCCTGTGCGGCGGCTTCAATTCGTCCATCGTGCGTCTGGCCCGCGAGCACATCCGCCGGCTCACCGCCGAGGGCAAGACGGTGAAGATCGTCACCGTGGGCAAGAAGGGCTATGACCTCCTGCGCCGCCAGTACCGCGATCAGATCGTCGAGAACCGGGACCTGCGCGGCAACAGGCCGGTGGATTACGAGTTCGCCGCCGAGATCGCCGACAGCGTCATCGCCCGCTTCGAGGCCGGCGAGTTCGATGTCGCGACGCTGTTCTACTCGCGTTTCCGCTCGGTGATCGCGCAGGTGCCCACCGCCCAGAAGCTGATCCCGGCCGAACTGCCCGTGACCGGCGCCACCGCCCCCGACGCCGCCCTGCAGTTCGAGCCGAACGAAGAGGCGATCCTCGACACCCTGCTGCCGCGCAATCTCACGGTGCAGGTGTTCCGGGCCCTCCTCGAGAACGCCGCCTCCGAGCAGGGCGCCCGCACGGGTGCCATGGACTCCGCCACGCGCAACGCCGGCGAGATGATCAAGAAGCAGACGCAGATCTACAACCGCACGCGTCAGGCCATGATCACCAAGGAACTCATCGAAATCATCTCGGGCGCCGAGGCCCTCTAGGCCGCTCCGGCACCCTGACCGCAACATCGTCGAAGGACCCGTATCATGGCGAACACCGCTACCCCCGGCGCCGGCTCCAACAAGGTCGGCCGCATCACCCAGGTCATCGGCCCCGTGGTCGACGTTCACTTCGACGGCCACCTGCCGGAGATCCTGAACGCCCTCGAGACCAAGAACAACGGCAACCGCCTCGTCCTCGAAGTCGCCATGCAGCTCGGTGAGAGCACCGTGCGCTGCGTCGCCATGGACACGTCGGAAGGCCTCGTGCGCGGGCAGGAAGTCACCGACACCGGCGAGGCCATCAAGGTCCCCGTGGGCTTCAACACCCTCGGCCGCATCATGAACGTCATCGGCGAGCCCATCGACGAGGCCGGACCTATCGTCTCCGAGACCCTGCGCGCCATCCACCAGCCGGCGCCGTCCTACGCCGAGCAGTCCACCGAGTCGCAGATCCTCGTCACCGGCATCAAGGTGGTCGATCTTCTGGCCCCCTACGCCAAGGGCGGCAAGATCGGCCTGTTCGGCGGCGCCGGCGTCGGCAAGACCGTGCTGATCATGGAGCTCATCAACAACATCGCCAAGGTGCACTCCGGCTACTCGGTGTTCGCCGGCGTCGGTGAGCGCACCCGCGAGGGCAACGATCTCTACCACGAGATGATCGAGTCCAAGGTCAACATGGACCCCAAGGAGAACAACGGCTCGGCCGAGGGCTCCAAGTGCGCGCTGGTCTACGGCCAGATGAACGAGTCCCCCGGCGCCCGCTCGCGCGTCGCCCTGACCGGCCTCACCATCGCGGAAGACTTCCGCGACCAGGGCCAGGACGTGCTGTTCTTCGTAGACAACATCTTCCGCTTCACCCAGGCCGGCTCGGAAGTGTCCGCGCTTCTCGGCCGCATCCCCTCGGCCGTGGGCTACCAGCCGACGCTCGCCACCGACATGGGCGCCCTGCAGGAGCGCATCACCACCACCACCAAGGGCTCGATCACCTCGGTGCAGGCCATCTACGTGCCGGCGGACGATCTGACCGATCCGGCGCCCGCCGCCTCGTTCGCCCACTTGGACGCCACGACCGTGCTGTCGCGCTCCATCGCCGAGAAGGGCATCTACCCGGCCGTGGACCCGCTCGACTCGACCTCGCGCATGCTCAACCCCGCCGTCCTCGGCGAGGAGCATTACGCCGTCGCCCGTCAGGTCCAGCAGACCCTGCAGCGCTACAAGGCCCTGCAGGACATCATCGCGATCCTGGGCATGGATGAGCTCTCGGAAGAGGACAAGCTCACCGTCGCCCGCGCCCGCAAAATCGAGCGCTTCTTCTCGCAGCCGTTCTCGGTGGCCGAGATCTTCACCGGCTCGCCGGGCATCCAGGTGCCGCTGGCCGACACCATCAAGGGCTTCAAGGGCCTCGTGAACGGCGACTACGACGACCTGCCGGAGGCGGCGTTCTACATGGTCGGCACCATCGAGGACGCCAAGGAGAAGGCGAAGAAGATCGCAGCGGCGGCCTGATCTTGAACACCAGGATCGGACTTCTCCTCGTCGGCCTCGTGGTCGGCGGCCTCGTCGGGTACCTGACCCGGCCCCAGGCCGCCGAGATCAAGATCGGTGACTTCAGCCTCGAGGTTCAGGGGGACAAGCCGGCCGGTACGGGCGGCGGCTCCCTGACCACCGGCCAGATGCAGCATATCGGCATCTTCGCCGTCATCGGCGCGGCTCTCGGCCTCGGCGCCGGCTTCGTCGCCGGTCGCGGCCGGGCCTGAACCGTTCCACGGCGCACGGCCCCGGGCCGCGCGCCGTCCCTCAACGACAGACACCCCGAACCGGGATTCGCGACGTCATGGCCACCTTCCAGTTCGATTTCGTCGGTCCCGAGCGGACGGTGTATTCCGGCCCCATCGAGGCCGTGCAGCTGCCCGGCGTCGAGGGCGAGATGACCGTCCTGCCGGGGCACGCCCCCGTCCTGACCGCCCTCAAGGTCGGCGTCATCGTCATCAACGAGGCGGGCCACACCGGCAAGCGCGTGCTCGTGCGCGGCGGCTTCGCCGATATCGGCCCCACCTCCGTCACCGTCATCGCCGAGCGGGCCAACCCGTTCGAGGAGATCACGCCGGAATCCCTCGACCGCGACATCGCCGCCATCGAGCTCCAGCGCGACGCGACGACGGACTTCGCCAAGAAGGACGAGCTCAACGGCCAGATCGTCCAGCTTCAGGATGCCAAGGTCGCCCTCGCGTTCTGAGACCGGCGCTCCGAGGCTCAATCCAGGGCGCGGGCGAGCAGAATCTTGCGCGTGCCCGCATCGGCCTGACAGCCTCCGGCGAGCCAGACCGCCCGGGCGCGGCCGAGCCGCCGCCCGATCTCCGGCCCGGCCGCAATGCCCAGGGCCATGAGGTCGCCCCCGGTCAGGGGAAAGACCGGGACGGGCACGTCGCCCCGCACCATCCGCCTGAGTAGGTCGCGGGCCTCCGCGTTCAGATGGGCCCTGTCGCCGTAATCCAGAGCGGCGGAAGCGAGCGCGAGCGCCCGGACTCCGTGCACCACCGTCAGGCTGCGCACGCCGAAACCGTCGATCTCGGCCCTGTCCTTCACGGCGACGAGCGCCCCGGCATAGGCCACGAGCCCGTTCTGCTCCGCCTTCGACAGGCGCAGCCGCTGGGCCAGCCGCTCGGCGTCGTCCACCGAGAACACCGCGAGGGCCGCCAACCGTGCGGTCTCGTCCCAATTCGGCCGCGCCACCCGTTCGAACCGCCGCAGGTCGCCGATGCCGCCGATCAGCCGGCCGAGGAGTCCGGTCTCGCTCAAGGTCGTCACCGCCGGCACCGCACCGGGGGCGAGGAGCAGCTTCAGGAATTCCGCCCGCACCCGCTCGCGCGACAGGCCATCGAGGGAAGCCCGCGCGCCGATGCAGGCCGCCAGCCCCTCGGGATCGGGCGCCCCGGCGCCGTAGCGGGCCTGGAACCGGAAGAACCGCAGGATGCGTAAGGCATCCTCGCGGATGCGGGTCGCGGCCTCGCCGATGAAGCGGACGCGGCCGGCCGCGAGGTCCGCCAAGCCCCCCGTCGTGTCGTGCAGTTCCCCGTTCGCATCGACCGAGAGGGCGTTGATGGTGAAATCCCGCCGCGCCGCGTCGAGGCCGAAATCGCGGCCGAAGCGGACCACGGCGTGGCGCCCGTCGGTCTCGATGTCCTCCCGCAGGGTGGTGACCTCGAACGTCGCCCCCTCGGCCATGAGCGTGACGGTGCCGTGCGCAATCCCCGTGGGGATGCTGCGCAGGCCGGCGGCACGGGCGCGGGCGATGACGGCCTCGGGCAGGAGCGTGGTGGCGAGATCGATGTCGTTGGACGGGTGGCCGAGGAGCGCGTCGCGGACGCAGCCGCCGACGAGGCGGGTGTGCTCGCCCGGGACGCTCAGGGCCGTCAGCACCCGGGCGAGGCCGGGCGCCGTGAGGAGACGGCCCGGTCCATCGGGATCGAGGCGGTGCCCGCTCACTGGAACTGGCCCGGCACCACCACGCCGTTCTCCATGTGCGGGGGCACGTAGCCGCCGCGATGGCGCTCGCCGAACAGGCCCGTCGCCACGAGGGACAGGATCACCAGAACGATTCCCGCCAGGGTCAGGCGGAAGACTTGGCCCTGCCAATGGGCATGGTGCCGGGGATGCCGGCCGCTGAGGGCGAGATACCCCGCGAACAGCAGGAACGGCAGGAGGAAGATCAGGACTTCCTCGACGAGCTTGCGGATCATGACATTCTCATTCGGGCCGGCGCGCGGCGCGCCGGATCAGGGATACAGGCGCTCGTGCAGGTTGTTCACGATGCCGGCCGTCACGCCCCAGATCCGATGGGCGCCGTAGGCGATCACATAGTAGCGCCGGGTGCGTCCCCGCCAGATCGCACTCTCGATCCGGCGTCGGCCCGGGTCGAAGAGGTAGGACAGGGGTGCCTCGAAGGTCTCGGCGACCTCGTCGGGGTTGAGGCGCAGGGTGGCGTCCGGATCGACGAGGCCGAGCACTGGCGTTACCAGGAATCCCGTGGCCGAGAGGTAGGGATCGAGGTAGCCCAGCGTCCGGATCGCGCCGGCCGCGAGGCCGATCTCCTCGTGGGCCTCGCGCAGGGCGGCGTCGGCGGGCGTGGCGTCCGTGGGGTCGATCTTGCCGCCCGGAAACGCGATTTGGCCGGAATGGTCGCGCAGGTGCGCCGAGCGGACGGTGAACACGACGCCGAGCCCATCGGGCCGCGGCACCACCGGCACCAGCACCGCCGCGTGCCGGTGCGGCCCCTCCGGCACCACGTCGATGCCGTCGAGGTCGTGGTCGCCGCGCGGGTTGGCCGTCGGGTCGCCCGGCCCCGGCGGTTCCGCATCGAGATACCGGGCGGCGCGCCGGACGAGATCGGCGACGGCAGCATCGCTCATGCGGCGCCGCTGGGCGCGATCCGGTGGAACGTGCCGCCGGCCGCGATGCCGAGCCAGCCGTCGCGCTCTTCGGCCAGGGCGACGAGGTCGTAGGTCAGGGCCCGGGTGACCAGGGCCCACAGGCCGCGCCGGACGTGGACGTAGGGGCGCAGGCCCCCGGCCTCGTCCTCCTCGAACCGCAGGGCGTGATCGGAATCCACCGCCACGAGGTCGTCGACGTTGGTGCGGAGCGCGATGCGGCGGCCGTCGCCGTCCCCCTCCACCGCCATCTCGACGGCGACGAAGGCGGCGTCCTCCACGGTGATCCCGACGCTCTCCACGGGCGTCACCAGCACGACGCGGCCATCGGGCTCGCGCCGCAGGATCGAGGCGAACAGCTTGACGAGCGCCGGGCGCCGGATCGGCGCGCCATCGTGGAACCACGTCCCGTCGGCGGCGATGCGCATGTCGATGGGCCCGCAATAGGGTGGGTTCCACTGCTCGACGGGCGGCGGTCCGCGCCGGGGCAGGTCACCGAGGGCGGCGCTCAGGCGGTCGATGGTCGGATCGGATTGCGACGGCGTCATACCCATCAAGATAGCGCTTGGGGACGGCTTGGGAACGCCCGCGACCGCAATCGGCGCGATGGGCGCCTGCGTCCGATTCGCGGCCGGAAAGGCACTGTCAAACGCAAGGCGCCGCCTGCGTCGTCGCGCCGACCTTGCCAGGGTGGCGCAAACGGCGCCACACTTGTCGCTCACGGCCGGCCTCCGGCCGATCCCATTTCCCCGCCATCGACCTCAAGACGTCGAAGCGGACCGCGAGGACCGACACCGCATGACGCAGGGCTCCCAGCCGGCCACGACCCTCGACGACGGCATCGTCGCCACGGCGGAGGCGTGTCTCGGGGCCGTGGGCGGCGCACGCGAGGCGGTCCACAAGGTCATCTTCGGCCAGGAGCAGGTGGTCGATCTCTCGCTGATCACCATCCTCTCCGGCGGCCACGGCCTGCTCGTCGGCCTCCCCGGCCTCGCCAAGACCAAGCTGGTGGAGACCCTCGGCACCGTGCTCGGCCTCGACGGCCGCCGGGTCCAGTTCACCCCCGACCTGATGCCCTCGGACATCCTCGGCACCGAAATCTTGGACGAGGACGCCAACCGGCACCGCTCGTTCCGGTTCGTGAAGGGGCCGGTCTTCACCCAGCTCCTCATGGCCGACGAGATCAACCGCGCCAGCCCGCGCACCCAGTCGGCCCTGCTGCAGGCGATGCAGGAGCATTTCGTTTCCGTCGCCGGCGAGCGCCACGACCTGCCCCGGCCCTTCCACGTCCTGGCGACCCAGAACCCCATCGAGCAGGAGGGCACCTATCCGCTGCCGGAAGCCCAGCTCGACCGGTTCCTGCTGGAGATCGACGTCGGCTATCCCGACCGCGCCGCCGAGCGCCGCATCCTCATCGAGACCACGGGTGTCGACGACCACAAGCCCCAGGCGGTGATGACGACGGAGCAGCTCCTCACGGCCCAGCGCCTCGTGCGCCGCCTGCCCGTGGGCGATGCCGTGGTCGATGCCATCCTCGACCTCGTGCGCTCGGCCCGCCCCGAGGGCGGCGACCCGTCCCTCAAGGGCAAGCTCCTGTGGGGACCCGGCCCCCGCGCCAGCCAGGCCCTGACCCTGGCGGTGCGTGCCCGCGCCCTCATCGAGGGCCGCGTCGCGCCCTCCATCGCCGACGTGAAGGCTTTGGCCGAACCCGTCCTCAAGCACCGCATGGCCCTGAGCTTCGCCGCGCGCGCCGACGGCGAGACCATTCCGGGTCTCATCGCCGGGCTCGCGGCCAAGCTCTAGCGCGTGGCCATGGCCCCCACGCGGATGGCCCCCACGCGGGTGCTCGCCGCCGAAGCCCGGTCGCCGGGGCGGCGCGAGACCGAGAGCGCGCTCAGCCTCGCCGAGCGGATGCCGCGCCTGATCCTCGAGGCGCGCCGCGTCTCGACCACCCTGGCCCACGGCCTGCACGGCCGCCGCCGGGCGGGGCCGGGCGAGAGCTTCTGGCAGTTCCGGCCCTTCGTCGCCGGCGAGGCCGCCGCGCGCATCGACTGGCGCCGCTCGGCCCGCGACGACCGGCTCTACGTGCGCGAGCGCGAATGGGAGGCGGCCCACAACATCTGGTTCTGGATCGACCGCTCCGCCTCCATGGGCTTCGCCTCGCACCTCGCCCAGGCCCCCAAGGTCGAGCGCGCCCTGGTCCTGGCCTTCGCCCTCGCCGACACCCTGGTGGAGGGCGGCGAGCGCACGGGGCTCCTGGGCCTCACCCGCGCCGTCACCTCGCGCCGCATCGTCGAGACCCTGGCCCAGGCCCTCGTTGGCGACCGGGCCGGCCTCACCCGCGACACGCCGCCCCGGGCCTCGCCGGGCCGCTTCGACGAGGCGATCCTGATCAGCGATTTCCTGTCGCCCCTGCCCGAGCTGCGCGCCGCCGTGGAGACCATCGCGGCGCACGGCACCCACGGTCACCTCGTCATGATCGTCGATCCCGTGGAGGAAACCTTCCCGTTCTCGGGCCAGGCCGTCCTGCACGACCCCGAGACGAGCCGGAGCCTCGCCATCGGCGATGCCGGGGCCTGGGGCGAGGCCTACCGCGCGCGCATCGCCGAGCACCGGGCCGGCCTCTCCGAGGTCGCCCGCGCCCAGGGCTGGACCCTCACCATCCACCGCACCGACCGACCGGCCAGCGAAGCCGCCCTTCGCCTGCTCACCCTCGTCGCCGCCGCGCGCGGGACCGGCTGAGGATCGACACCGTGCTCGGATTGCCCCTGACCTTCGCCGCGCCCCTGGCGCTCGCCGCGCTCATCGCCCTGCCGGCCCTGTGGTTTCTCCTGCGGGTGACGCCGCCGCGCCCGCGCCGCATCGACTTCCCGCCGTTGGCGATCATGGCCGACCTGCTGCCCAGGCGCGAGACGCCGGCCCGCACGCCGCCCTGGCTCCTGATCCTGCGCCTGCTCGTCGCCGCCTTCCTGATCCTCGCCGTCTCCGGCCCGGTCTGGAACCCGTCGGGCCTCGGCGGGGAGGCCGGCCGCACGCCCCTCGTGGTGCTGATCGACAACGGATTCACCGCCGCCCACGACTGGCGCGAGCGCCTGAGGGTCGCCGACGACGCCGTCGAGACCGCCGCCCGCGACGGGCGGCCCGTGGCCCTGGTGGCCCTGGCGGAACCGGCCGCGCCCATCGAGGCGCGCGTGCCCGCCGACGCGCTCGAACGCCTGCGCGCCATCGCGCCCCGGCCGCATCTCGCGACGCGCGGCGCGCACCTTTCCTCCCTCACGGCCTTCTTCGAGCGCACACCGGGCGCCGCCGCCCTGTGGATCAGCGACGGCGTCGCGGGGCCGGGCGAGGACGCCTTCGCCGGGGGCCTCGCCGACCTCGTCGGCAAGCACGGCACCCGTCTCACCATCCTGAGGGCTGACCGTCCGCCGGCCCTCGCCCTGTCTGCCGCCGAATCCGGCGGCCGGCTGACCGCCCACGCCCTGCGCGCATCGCCCAATGGCCGCGACGCCGGAACCGTGCGCGCCCTCGATCAGAAGGGCCTGCCACTCGCTGAGCAGGGTTTCGCCTTCGCGGACGGTGCCACCGAGGCCGAGATCGGCTTCGACCTGCCGGTGGAACTGCGCAACGGCATCAGCCGCCTCGAGATCCTCGGCGAGCGCTCGGCCGGCGCCGTGACCCTCGTGGACGAGCGCGGCAAGCGCCGCCGCGTCGGCCTCGTCTTCGGCGGCACCAGCGACCAGGCCCAGCCGCTCCTGGCCCCGACCCACTACCTGTCCCGCGCCCTGGTGCCCTTCGCCGACGTGCAGGAGCCGCGCGGCGCCAAGGGCGTCGCCGAATCCGTGGCGCAGATGCTCGATGGGCAGGTCTCGGTCCTGGTGCTGGCCGATGTCGGCGCCCTCGACGCCGCCACCCTGGAGCGCGTCGAAGCCTTCGTGGACGGGGGCGGCCTGCTCCTGCGCTTCGCCGGGCCGCGGCTCGCCGCCGGCAACGACCCCCTCGTGCCCGTGCGCCTGCGCCGGGGCGGCCGGACCCTCGGCGGCACCCTGTCGTGGGACAGCCCGAAGACCCTGGCGGCCTTCGCCCCCGAGAGCCCGTTCGCCGGCCTCGTCTCCCCGGCCGATATCGGGGTGCGGCGCCAGATCCTGGCCGAGCCCGACGGCGAGCTGCCCGGCCGCACCTGGGCCTCCCTGCAGGACGGCACGCCCATCGTCACCGCGCAGAAGCGGGGCCAGGGCCTCGTGGTCCTGTTTCACGTCACCGCCGACACCACGTGGTCGAACCTGCCCCTGTCGGGCCTGTTCATCGACATGCTGCGCCGGGTGGTGGCCCTGGCCGGCACCGGCGCGGCGCCGGCCGGCGACGTCGCCCGTCCCCCCGCCGCCGTGCTCGCCCCGCGCCTGACCCTCGATGGGTTCGGGGCCCTCGGCACGCCGCCGGCCGGCGCCACCGCCGTGCCGGCGGATTACGCCGAACGCGGCTCGTTCGAGCATCCGCCCGGCTTCTACGGTCCCGCCGATGGCGGCGTCGCCGTCAACGCCCTGACGGCGGCCGACCGCCTCAAGCCCCTCGACTTCGCCCCCCTGGCCGCCGCCCGCACGGGGTCGCTCGCCGGCGCCGAGACCCTCGATCTCCGCGCCACGCTCTTCACCCTGGCCCTCATGCTCCTTCTGCTCGACACCCTCGCGGGCCTCTGGCTCGGCGGCTTCCTTCGCCGCGTCGGCGGCCGCGCCGCCACGGCCGCCGTCGTCGTGCTGTGCCTCGCGGCCCCGAACCTCGTCCCGGTGCCGGCGCGGGCCCAGAGCCAACCCCAGGCGGCCGGGCGGCCGAACGGCATCGACTCGGCCCTCGCCACGCGCCTGGCCTTCGTCGTCACCGGCGACGAGGCGGCGGACACGGCGAGCCGCGCCGGCCTCGCCGGCCTGACACAGGTGCTCGCCAACCGGACAGCCCTGGAGCCGGGCGACCCCATCGGCATCGACCCGGCCAAGGACGAGCTCGCGTTCTATCCGCTGATCTACTGGCCCATCGTCGCCGGCAGGCCCCAGCCGAGCGCCGTTGCGATCCGGCGCATCGACGCGTTCATGCGCAACGGCGGCACCGTCCTGTTCGACACCCGCGACGCCCTCACCGCCCGCCCCGGCGGACCGCCGACCCCGGAGGCCCTGTATCTCCGCACCATGCTCTCCACCCTCGAGGTTCCCGAGCTCGAGCCGATCCCGGCCGACCACGTGCTGACCAAGGCGTTCTACCTCGTGGACACGTTCCCCGGCCGCTACGCCACCGGTCAGACCTGGGTCGAGGCACTGCCCCCGGCCGCGGAAGGCACCGAGCGTCGCCCGGCGCGGGCCGGGGACGGGGTGTCGCCCATCGTCATCACGGGCAACGATCTCGCCGCCGCCTGGGCCGTGGGCAAGCGCGGTGAGCCGCTCTACCCCGTCGTCGGCGGCGAGGAGCGCCAGCGCGAGATGGCGTTTCGCGGCGGGGTGAATTTCGTGATCTACACCCTCACCGGCAACTACAAGGCGGATCAGGTCCACGTGCCGGCCCTGCTGGAGCGGTTGGGTCAGTGAGGCGGCGGGTGCGACCACGCCGGGGGAGGCAATCACCCCGATTTGTGATATCGAAAAGCGATACTATATGAACTTGAGCGGCAGGCATCGCGCGACCCTCGACGCGATCTTCGCCGAGCCGGTTCGGGCCGGCATCGCCTGGTCGGACATCGAAGCCATGCTGAGGGCCTCCGGCCCGCAGATCGAGGAAGGCCGGGGCTCCCGCGTGCGGGTCGCCCTGAATGGTGTGCGGGCGGTCTTCCATCGACCGCATCCGCAGAAGGAAACCGACAGGGGTGCGGTGAAATCCGTGAGGCGCTTCCTCACCGAGGCGGAGATGACGCCATGACGATGATGCGTTGCAAGGGTTACGAGGCCCTCGTCGAATACGACGAGGAGGCCGATCTGTTTCATGGCGAAGTGATCAACTTACGCGACGTGATCACCTTCCAGGGGCGATCCGTCGATGAGTTGAAGCAGGCCTTGTCCGACAGCATCGACGATTACCTCGCCTTCTGCGTCGAGCGCGGCGAGGAGCCGGAGAAGCCCTATTCGGGGCAGTTCGTCGTCCGCGTCGAGCCGGTTCTTCACCGGGCCGTCGTTTCGGCCGCCAAGCGTGCCGGGATCAGCCTGAACAAGTGGGTGGCCCGCACCCTGGAGAGGGCGACCGCATGACCATGGCTCGGGAGGCCACACGCCGATGCTGAGCCTCAGCTTCACCCCCCTCGTGCCGTGGCCGGTGCTCGTCGGCTTCGGAATCCTCGTGGCGGTCTTCGCCGTGCTGGCGCTCCTGGCGCGGGGCGGGACGGCCCTCCTGCGCGCCCTGGCGCTGGCCCTGGTGCTCCTCGCCATCGCCAACCCGGCCCTGGTCCGGGAGGATCGCGAGCCGGTGAAGGACATCGTCGCCGTGGTGGTGGACCGTTCGGGCTCGCAGGGCCTCGGGGACCGGCCGGCCATGACCGATGCCGTGCGGGCCGAGCTCCAGCGCCGCTTCGGTGCGCTCACGGGGATCGAACCGCGCTTCGTCGACGTGCCCGACGCCAAGGACAGCGACGACGGCACCAAGCTGTTCACCGCCCTGTCGCAGGCGCTCGCCGACGTGCCGCCCGAGCGGCTGGCCGGGGTGGTGATGCTCACCGACGGCGTGGTGCACGACATCCCGGCCTCCGCGGCGGCCCTCGGCATCAAGGGGCCGCTCCACGTCCTCGTCACCGGCCATCCGGACGAGCGCGACCGCCAGATCAGGCTCATCGAGGCGCCGCGCTTCGGCATCGTCGGGCGCGATCTCACGGTCCGCGCCGAGGTGATGGAGCGCGGCGGCACCGGCAACGCCGTCGTCACCGTGCGCCGGGACGGCGAGGAAGTGGGACGGCGCACCTTCCCGACGGGACGGCCGTTCTCCCTGACCATGCGGATCGAGCACGGCGGCCCCAACGTCGTCGAGATCGAGGTCGAGCCGCTGCCCGGCGAACTCACCGTCGTGAACAATCGCGCCGTGCTGCCCATCGAGGGCATCCGCGAAAAACTCCGGGTGCTGCTGGTCTCGGGCGAGCCGCACCAGGGCGAGCGCACTTGGCGCAACCTGCTCAAATCCGACGCCAACGTCGATCTCGTGCACTTCACGATCCTCCGGCCGCCGGAGAAGCAGGACGGCACGCCGATCTCGGAGCTGTCGCTCATCGCCTTTCCGACGCGGGAGCTGTTCGTCCAGAAGATCAAGGATTTCGACCTGATCATCTTCGACCGCTACGCCAATCAGAGCGTGCTGCCGCAGGCCTATTTTGACAACATCGTCCGCTACGTCCGCGAGGGCGGGGCGCTCCTTGTCGCGGCAGGGCCGGAATTCGCGGGCCAGGCGAGTCTGTCGCGCACCCGGCTGTCGGCGATCCTGCCGGGCGAGCCCAACGGCCGCGTCGTCGAGCAGCCCTACAAGGCCGGGCTCACGGGCATCGGCACCCGCCATCCCGTCACCCGGGCGCTGCCGGGCTCGGAGGCGTCGCCGCCGGCCTGGGGCGACTGGCTGCGCATCGTCTCGGCCCAGGTGAAGCCCGGTATCCAGCCGATCCTGCAGGGGCCGAACGCCCTGCCGCTGCTGGCCCTGTCGCGCGAGGACAAGGGCCGCGTCGCCCTGCTGCTGTCGGATCATGCCTGGCTGTGGGCGCGGGGCTACCAGGAGGGCGGTCCGTACCTCGACCTCCTGCGCCGCCTCGGCCATTGGCTCATGAAGGAGCCGGCCCTGGAGGAGGAGGCCCTGCGGGCGCAGACCACCGGGCGCGGGCGCGAGGTCCGCGTCGAGCGCCAGACCATGGCCGACACCGTCGAGCCCGTCACCGTCACGGGCCCCACGGGCACCGAGCGCACACTGACCCTGGCGCAGGCCGAGCCCGGCCTGTTCTCGGCGACCTTCGAGGCGGATCAGCTCGGGCTGCACACCCTGCGCTCGGGCAGCCTCGTCGCCTTCGTCAGCGTCGGCCCGCCGAACCCGCGCGAACTCGCCGACGTGTTCAGCGACACCGAGCGCCTCAAGGCCCTGGCCGAGGCCACGGGCGGCTCGATCCGCCGCGTCGCCGAGGCCGGCGGCACGGTGGTGCCGCGCCTCCAGGCCGTGCGCGGCGGGCGGGCGAGCGGCGCCGACTGGATCGGCTTCCGCCCGAGCGACAGCGCCAACATCCGCGGCGTCGCGGTCTATCCCCTGGCCCTCGGCCTGTGGGCCCTGGCGGCGCTGGCGGCGGCGGTGCTGGCCATGTGGCTGGTGGAGGGCCGGCGCGGCCGGACGGCGTGACGCCGGCGGTCAGGGACGGGAAACGACGTTCCGTCGACGGACGGTGCGGTTAAGCTCCGCGAAGGGCGAGGATTGCATACGGTATACGATCGCCCTATGCGCCCCGGACCGAACCGAGCCCATGCCCCCGACCCTCGTCGACACCGCCGCGCCCTCCCTGGCCGAGGCGGACAGCATGCGGCTTTCGGAGCTTCTGGGCGCCCTGAGCCACGCCCTCGACCTCACCGAGGGTCAGCCCGTGGGCCATTGCGTGCGCGCCTGCTGGATCGGCGTCCATGTCGGCCGGACCATGGGGCTGCCCGATCTGCAGCTCTGGGAGCTGTACTACGCGATCCTGCTGAAGGACCTCGGCTGCTCGTCCAACGCCGCCCGGATCTGCCAGCTCTATCTGGCCGACGATCTCACGTTCAAGCACGACTACAAGACCGTGAGCGACCGCCTGCCCCAGGTCCTCGGCTTCGTGTTCTCGCATACGGGCCTCAACGCGGGACTGGCCGACCGCTTCCGCGCCATCCTCAACATCCTGCAGAACGGCGGCGAGATCGCCCAGGAACTCATCGAGACCCGCTGCCAGCGCGGTGCCGAGATCGCCCGGCAGATGCGGTTTCCCGAGGCCGTCTGCGGCGGCATCCTGGCCCTTGACGAGCACTGGAACGGGCAGGGCAAGCCCAACAAGCTCGAAGGCCCGGCGATCCCGCTCTACGCCCGCATCGCCCTGCTGGCGCAGATCGTGGACGTGTTCCACCGCTCGGCCGGCCGCGACGCGGCCATGGCGGAGATCCGCTCGCGCACGGGCACGTGGTTCGATCCGCAGGTGGTGGCGGCCTTCGAGCGCGTCGCCGGATCGGAGGCGTTCTGGACGGTCCTGGCGTCGGACGATGTCGAGGACGCGGTGTTCGCCCTCGAGCCGGCCCGGCGTCAGATCGTGGTCGATGCGGATTACCTCGACGACATCGCGCGGGCCTTCGCGCAGATCATCGATTCGAAGAGCCCGTTCACCTCCGGCCATTCCGAGCGCGTCGCCGTCTATGCCGACCTCATCGCGGAGGAACTCGGCTTCGATTCCGAGCGCCGTCGCTGGCTCAAGCGCGCCGCCCTCCTGCACGACATCGGCAAGCTCGGGGTCTCCAATGCCATCCTCGACAAGAACGGCAAGCTCGACGACGCCGAATGGGTGGCGATGCGCAACCACGCGGCGCTCTCCGAGAACATCCTCGGCCGGGTCATCGCCTTCCGGGACATGGCGCGCATCGGCGGCGGGCACCACGAGCGCCTCGACGGCAAGGGCTATCCCCGGGGCCTCGCGGGTGAGGCCATCTGCATGGAGACCCGCATCGTCTCGGTCTCGGACGTGTTCGACGCCCTCACGGCCAACCGCCCCTATCGAGCGGCGATGCCGATCCCGAAGGCCCTCGGGATCATGCGGGCCGAAGTCGGGACGTCGTTCGACCCGCGGTGCTTCGCGGCCCTGGAACGGGCGCTGTCGAAGCTCGACGCGCTCCGGGACGCGGCCTGACCGCCCCGCCGGGGGCCGACCTCACGCCCCCCGGCCGGCGAAGAACCGCGCGATCTCCGCCGCCGCCCGGTCCGGGGCCTCCCGATGCGGAAAGTGCCCGACGCCCTCCAGGGGCGCGAGGTCGAGGTCCGAAAACGTCTCGCCGAGGCGGTCGGTCCAGGCGTAGGGGAACAGCGGGTCGGCGGTGCCCCAGCGGATGCAGGTCGGCACGGCGATGGGGGCCTGGGGCGGGGCGTTGCCTTCGATCATGGCGAGGCGGCCGCCTTGCGCGCTGACGTACCAGTTGAAGCCGCCCTGGAGGTTGCCCGGACTCATGAAATTGTCGGTGAAGGCGTCGAGCACGTCGTCGAAGGCGGCCGGGTTGCCGCCGGCCCAGTGCCGCAGGAAGTGGCCGATATGGAGCCGGCAGGCTTCGCGCGAGGTGCCGACGAGGGCGGCGGCGAACGGCTTCACGTGAAACGACTGGTACCAGATCTCGGCGAGCATCTCGGGCGCCGCCAGGCGCGGGCCGATGCCGGGATAGGGGCAATCGAAGAAGAACAGGCCGGTGAGGCGCTCGGGGGCGCGGCGGCCCAGGGCCTGGCCGACATAGGCGCCGACATCGTGGCCGACGAGTCCGGCGCGTTCGATCCCGAGGACGTCGAGAAGTCCCAGAATGTCGGCGGCGTGGACGTCCGCGCCGGCCTTGTCCGAGGGGCCGGGATCGGGCTTCTCGCTGGCGCCGAAGCCCCGCAGATCCGGGACGATGAGCGCGAAGCGGTCGGCGAGCCGTTGCATCACCGGCTCCCAGGTCAACCAGAATTCCGGCCAGCCGTGCAGGAGCACGAGGGGCTGGCCCCGGCCGCAGCGCGCAACGTGAAGGTCGATGCCGTTGGCGCGCACGGTCTCGTGGCGGATCGTCGAGGGGCTGTCCGTCATCGTTCACTCCCGCGCGGCCGTCGCGCGGAGGGTCAACGCGTGCGCACCGCGCTCACGTTCCCCGCAACCGTCTCGGCGCCGCCGGGCACGAGTTCGCACCACAGGAAGCGGGCGGGATCGACGGGGCCGGGCGGGATCAGCCGGCCCGGCGGCACCGGGCTGAAGCCGAAGCGGCGGTAATAGGGGGCGTCGCCCACCAGCACGACGAGGCCGTGGCCGGCGGCGCGGGCGGCGTCCAGGCTCGCCCGCATCAGGGCGCCGCCGATGCCGCGGCCCTCGAAGCTCGGATCGACGGTGAGGGGCCCCAGCACCAGGAGGGGGCCTTGCGCCTCCGCCGGCCCGAGGCGCACGGAACCGACGAGGTAGGTGCCGACCAGCGCCGTGAAGCACAGGTCGGCGAGCGGCGTGGCGCCCTCGCGCAGGCGGTAGGCGGTGCGGGCGAAGCGCCCCGGCCCGAAGGCGCGGGCATGCAGGCGCCCGATGGCCTCGGCGTCCCCGGGATGCTCCGTCCGCAGGATGAGCGGCAGGGAGGTCACGTGGCCCGGGCCGAGAAATCGATGCGCGGGTCGATCCAGGTGTAGATCAGGTCCGACAGGAGGTTCACCGCGAGCCCCACGAGGGAGAAGATGTACAGGGTCGCGAACACCACCGGATAATCGCGCCCGACGATGGAGGTGAAGGACAGGAGGCCGAGACCGTCGAGGGAGAAGATCGTCTCGATGAGGAGCGAGCCGGTGAAGAAGGCCGAGATGAACGCCGCCGGGAAGCCCGCGATGACGATGAGCATGGCGTTGCGGAACACGTGCCCGTAGAGCACCCGGCGCTCGGACAGGCCCTTCATCCGCGCGGTGAGCACGTACTGCTTGCGGATCTCGTCGAGGAACGAGTTCTTCGTCAGCAGGGTCGAGGTGGCGAAGGCCCCGAGCACCAGGGCGGCCAGCGGCAGGGCCATGTGCCAGGCGTAGTCCACCGCCTTGCCCCACAGGCTTAAGGTGTCGAAGTTCTCGCTGGTGAGGCCGCGCAAGGGGAAGATCTGGAAGAACGAGCCGCCGGCGAACAGGATGATCAGGGCGATGCCGAACAGGAAGCTCGGGATCGCGTAGCCGACGATGACGACGCCCGAGGTCCAGAGGTCGAAGCGCGAGCCGTCGCGCACGGCCTTGCGGATGCCAAGCGGGATCGAGATGGCGTAGGAGATCAGCGTCATCCACAGCCCCAGGGAAATCGACACCGGCAGCCGCTCGCGGATCAATTGCAGGACCGACACATCGCGAAAATAGCTGTTGCCGAAATCGAACCGGGCGTAGTCCCAGATCATCTTCAGGAAGCGCTCGGGGGCCGGCTTGTCGAAGCCGAACTGCTGTTCGAGCTTCTTGATGAAGGCCGGGTCGAGACCCTGCGCCCCGCGGTAGCGCGCGCTGCCCTCGCCGCCGCCGCCGGCCCCGGACTTGGCCGCCCCGCCGAGGTCGCCGGCCCCGCCGGTCACCCGCGACAGGCTGCCCTCGCCCTGGCCCTGGAGCTGGGCCAGCACCCGCTCGACGGGCCCGCCGGGGGCGAACTGCACGATGACGAAGGTGATGAGCATGATGCCGAGGATGGTCGGCACCATGAGGGCGAGGCGGCGCAGGATGTAGGAGAGCAAGCGGGGGACCTCAGTTTCGGCCGATGCGCCGGGCCTTGGCGGCATCGTACCACCACAGGGCGGGCGCGCCGAGGTCGTAGGCGGGCCCCTTGGCCGGGCGGCCGTAGACGTCCCACAGGGCGAGGCGATGGTCGGCCTTGTACCACATGGGCACCCAGTAGCGCCCGGCCCGCAGGGTCCGGTCGAGGGCGCGGCAGGCGGTGACGAGGTCTTTTCGCGAGGCCGCGTTGGCGACCTTGTCGATGAGCCGGTCGATGGCCGGACTGGCGATGCCCGCGAGGTTGTTGGAGCCGGGCGTCGTGGCACTCCCCGAGCCGTAGGCCTCGCGCAGCTCGGCGCCCGGCGTCATC
Source organism: Methylobacterium sp. WL69 (assembly GCF_008039485.1). Lineage (NCBI taxonomy): Bacteria > Pseudomonadati > Pseudomonadota > Alphaproteobacteria > Hyphomicrobiales > Methylobacteriaceae > Methylobacterium > Methylobacterium sp. WL69. The sequence continues at coordinate 20,537 of NZ_VRUZ01000065.1, forward strand.
CCGCTGGCGTAGCGCCGGGAGGTCACGTCGAAGTCGAAATCCTTGAGGCGGGACTGGTACTGCGAGGCGTCGACCACCCGCATGCGGGCCTTGATGCCGATGAGGCCGAGGTTGCGGATGAACGGGTGCGTCACCGGCTCGAACACGGGATCGCTGTCGAGGAACTCGATCTCCAGGGGCTTGCCGCCGGGGAGCCGCACGACACCGCCGTCGCGGGTGCAGCCGGCCTCGCGCAGCAGCGCCACGGCGCGGCTGAGGTTGGCCCGGTCTTGGCCCGAGCCGTCGGACTCCGGGGGGCTCCAGGCCTCGCCGAACACCGCCGCCGGGAGGTCGGCGCGGAGGGGATCGAGGAGGGCGAGCTCGTCGGGGCCGGGCGTGCCCGTGGCCTTGAGGTCGGAATTCTCGAAGTACGACGCCGTGCGGATATAGGCCCCGTAGAACAGGTTCTTGTTCGACCAGGCGAAATCGAAGCACAGGCCGATGGCCTCCCGCACCCGGGCATCGCGAAACGCCTCGCGGCGGGTGTTGAGGAACCAGCCCTGGGTGCCGGAGGGGCGCGCGTCGGGCACGATCTCCTTGCGGACCCGGCCCTCGGTGACGGCGGGAAAATCGTAGAGCGTTGCCCAGACCCGCGACGTGAATTCCTCGCGAAAGGTGAAGGCGCCGCTCTTGAACGCCTCGAACGCCACCTGCCGATCGCGAAAATACTCGTACCGGATCGCCTCGAAGTTGTTCTGGCCGACATTCACCGGCAGGTCCGCGGCCCAGTAATCGGCCACGCGCTGCAGCTCGATGAAGCGGCCGGGCTCCAGGCGGCCGACCTGATACGGGCCGGAGCCCAGCGGCGCCTCCAGGGACGAGGCCTCGAAGTCGCGTTTGTCGTAGTACGCCGCCGAGAACACCGGGAGCCCCGCCACGAACAGGGGCAGGTCGCGGCTGCGGCCCGACGCGAAGCGGATCATGACGGTCTCGTCGCCCTCGGCGACGGCCTCGCTCATGTCCCCGAGCATCTGGGCGATGCTCGGATGGCCCTTGGCCTTGAGGATCATGAGGGAGAAAGCGACGTCGCGGGCGGTGAGCCGGGAGCCGTCGTGGAACCGGGCCTGGGGCCGCAGGGCGAAGCGGTGGGTCAGGCCGTCCTCGGACACCTCCACCGAGCGGGCGAGCAGCCCGTAGAGGGCGTCGGGCTCGTCCAGCGCCCGCACCATGAGGGAATCGAAGGTGAGGTTCATGCCGGCCGCGCCGTCGCCGCGCAGGACGTAGACGTTGAGGGTGTTGAAGGTGTCGCTCGCCTGATTGCCCAGGGTGGAGGCGAGCTGCGCCGAGAACCGCCCGCCGCGCGGGGCTTCCGGGTTGACGTAGTCGAAGCTCCGGAAGTCGGCGGGGTACTTGAGTTCGCCGAAGCTCGACAGGCCGTGGCGGGCCGTCCCTTGGGCCCGGCCGAGCCCCGGCAGGGCGGCGGCGCCGGCGAGGGCCCCGGCCCCGAGGACGAGGGTGCGCCGGCTCGGGCCGCTCAACGCGGGGCCCCGGTCTTGGCGGCGAGGGTTTCGTCGTACCACCACGTGGTCGGGAAGCCCGAGCTGCCGTAGGTCGGCAGGATCCTGGGGCGGGCGAACCGGTTCCAGCGGATCGTCCGCGAGACGTTGGAGGCCCATTGCGGCACCACGTAATCGTGGGCGAGCAGCACCCGGTCCAGCGCATGGGTGGCGGCCAGCACGCCCGGCCGGTCCTTCGCGTAGACGACCTTCTCCACCAGGGCGTCGATACCCGCGTCCTTGATCCCGATGAGGTTGCGCGAGCCCTCCTTGTCGGCGGCGGCCGAGCCCCAGTACTCGCGCTGCTCGTTGCCGGGCGAGAGGGATTCGGGCCACGAGCTCGTGGTGATGTCGAAGTCGAAGGCGCGCAGGCGGTTCTGGTACTGCGCCTGATCGATGACCCGCAGGTTGCTCTGGATGCCGATGAGCTTGAGCTGGGCGGCGAAGGGCAGCACCACCCGCTCGAACACGCTTTGGAACTCGAGGAACTCGACGGTCAGGGGCTCGCCGGTCTTGGCGTTGACCATCTGGCCGCCGCGGAGCTCGTAGCCGGCCTCCTTCAGGAGGCGCACGGCCTCGCGCAGGTTGGTCCGCACGGCATCCGGCGTTCCGGCGACGGGGTTGGTGTAGGGCGTGGTGAAGACGGAGGCCGGGACCTTGTCGCGGACGCTCTCCAGGATGACGAGTTCGTCGCCCTGGGGCAGGCCGGAGGACGCGAGTTCCGAGCCGTAGAAGTACGAGTCGATGCGCTTGTAGAGGCCGAAGAACAGCGACCGGTTCATCTCCTCGAAGTTCATGGCGAGGTTGAAGGCCCGGCGCACGCGCGGATCGGCGAACTTCGCCCGGCGGGTGTTGAAGGCGAAGGCCTGCATGTTGCCGTTGCCGCGATCGGGGAACTCCTCCTTGACGAGGCGGCCCTCCTTCACGGCCGGGAACTCGTCGTAGGCCGTGGCCCAGTTGCGGGCGACGTTCTCGGCCCGGAAGTCGTAGAGGTCGCCCTTCAGGGCCTCGATCTGCACGGTGGAATCGCGAAAATACTCGAACCGCATGGTGCCGAAATTGTTGCGGCCGACGTTCACGGGCAGATCCTTGCCCCAGTAATCGGCCACCCGCTCGTAGGTGGCGCTGCGCCCCGGCTCGAACTTCGCGAGCCGATAGGGACCGGAGCCCAGCGGCATCTCCAGGGTGGTCTGCGTCACGTCGCGGGGGCGCCCCTGCGCGTCCGTGCCCGTCCACCAATGCTTCGGCAGCACCCGCAGCTGGCCGATGACCTGCGGCAGTTCGCGGTTGCCGGCCTCAACGAAGCGGAAGGTCACCTCGCGCGGGCCGGTGACCTCGGCCCTGGTCACGCTGTGGTAGTAGGCGGCGAGCGACGGGCTGTTCTCCTTCTGCACGGTGAAGGACCACACCACGTCCTCGGGGGTGATCGGCTTGCCGTCGTGCCAGCGCGCGCCCTCACGCAGGCGGTAGGTCACGGCCGAGAGGTCGTCGGCGAGGCGCAAACCCTCGGCGACGAGGCCGTAGGACGAGAACGGCTCGTCGGCGGATTCCGTCGTCAGGGTATCGTAGAGCTGCGCAATGCCGTTCTCGAGGTCGCCCTTGCGGCCCGCCACGACGATGTTGAAGTTGTCGAACCCGCCCTGCGCCCCGAGGCGCACGAGGCCGCCCTTGGGGGCGGCCGGGTCGGCGTACTCGAAATGCTTGAAGTCGGCCGGGTACTTCGGCTCGCCCATGAGGGTGACGGCGTGGCGCCAGTCGCCGGAGGGGGCTTGTGCCACCGGATCGGGGGCGGCGCGCGCCGCGGGCGCCATCGCGCCGAGGGCCAGGGCGGCGGCCAGGGACAGGGCGAAGGATCGTCCGATCAGGGCGTGTCGCATCACGATGGGGCGGTCTTTCCGGTTGGTCCAGGGCCTCCCGCATGCCGTCCGTGCGACGACAGCAGGCCGCCGTTCTAGGACGGACGGAGGGGAGGCGCCAAGAGTGCGCGTCCGCGCAGTGGAGTGTGCGCGTCCGCGCAGGGCAAGGATGCGCCTCCGCGCAATACAAGAGCGCGCGTCCGCGCAGCTCTCCCAGGGGCCCGAAACGAAGAAGGCCGGGACTGAGCCCGGCCTTCGCGATCGTGATGGGATTCGCCGATCTACTCGGCCGGCTTCGGCGCCGGAGCCGGCGGAGCGTCGGCCGGCGGAGCGGGCGGGGCAGGGGG
>NZ_VRUZ01000066.1:0-24268 GCF_008039485.1 Methylobacterium sp. WL69
CTCGGCCGGGCAGCGCCAGCGCATCGGCCTGGCCCGCGCCCTCTACGGCGACCCCTTCCTCGTCATCCTGGACGAGCCCAACGCCAACCTCGATTCGGAGGGCGAGAACGCCCTGACGCAGGCGATCATCGGGGTGCGCCGGCGCGGCGGCATCTGCGTCGTCGTCGCCCACCGGCCCTCGGCCCTGGCCGCCGTCGACCTGATCCTGATGATGGCCGAGGGCCGGGTCCAGGCCTTCGGGCCGAAGGACGAGATCCTGAAGAGCGTGTTGCGGCCGGCCTCGGTTCCCTTCGAGACCCGTGCCGTCGAACCCCGTGCCGCCCCCGGCACGCGTCAGCCCGGCAGTTTGCAGTCCAATCCCTTGCAGGAACGCGCGTGATGGCCCTCGCCCTCGGTCCCGACGTCCCCGGCTCCGCCCTCGCGGGCCCGCGCCCCACAGCCCACGGCTCGATCCGCCGCCACCTCGCCCTCGGCCTCGGCCTCGGCGCGGTCCTGGTGGTGGGCGTCGGCGGCTGGGCCACCGTCACGCAGATCTCGGGCGCGGTGATCGCGCCGGGCCAGCTCGTGGTCGAATCCGACGTGAAGAAGGTCCAGCACCCCACCGGCGGCGTCGTCGGCGAATTGCGGGTGCGCGAGGGCGCGCGGGTCAAGGCCGGCGACGTGCTGATCCGCCTCGACGCGACCCAGGTCCGGGCCAACCTCGACATCGTCCTGAAGGCCCTCGACGAACTCGCGGCGCGCCGGGCCCGCGACGAGGCCGAGCGCGACGGAGCCGGGCACATCACTTTCCCGCCCGAACTGCTCGCCCGCCGGGACGGCGACCCCTCGGTGGCCCACCTCATCGACGGGGAGGCCCGGCTGTTCACATCCCGCGTGGCGGGCCGCGCGGGCCAGAAGGCGCAGCTGCGCGAGCGCGTCCTGCAACTGCGCGAGGAGATCAACGGGTTGACCGAGCAGGTCGCCGCCAAGGCGCGCGAGGTCGGCTTCATCACCGACGAGCTGAAGGGCGTGCGCGCGCTCTACGGCAAGAACCTGGTCTCCCTGGCCCGGGTCAACGCCCTGGAGCGGGATGGCGCCCGCCTCGACGGCGAGCGCGGCCAGCTCGTCGCCGCGACGGCCTCGGCCCGGGGCAAGATCGCCGAGATCGAGCTCCAGATCCTGCAGATCGACGGCGACATGCGCACCGAGACCGGCAAGGATTTGGCCGAGATTCGGGGCAAGTGGTCGGAGTATCGGGAGAAGCGCGTCGCGGCCGAAGACCAGCTCAAGCGCATCGAGATGCGCGCGCCGCAATCGGGCATCGTCCACCAGATGACGGTCCACACCATCGGCGGCCTGGTGACGCCCGCCGAGCCGGCGATGCTCATCGTTCCGGAGGCCGACCAGCTCGCCGTCGAGGTGAAGATCCAGCCCCAGGACATCGACAACGTCCGCCTCGACCAGGCGGCGGTCCTGCGGTTCCCGGCTTTCAACCAGCGCGTCACCCCGGAGATCGACGGGGTGGTGAGCCGGGTCTCGGCGGACGTGACCACCGACCCGAAGACCGGGCTGAGCCACTACACCGCCCGCATCCGCGTGCCGGAGGATCAGAAGGAGCGTCTCGGCGCCGTGCGCCTGATCCCGGGCATGCCCGTGGAAAGCTTCATGCAGCTCGGCGACCGCTCCGTGCTCAGCTACCTGACGAAGCCGCTCACCGATCAGATCGCCAAGGCGTGGCGAGAGCGATGAAGGCGGGGCATGAACGTTAAAGCGTCCCAGCCATCTCGCACCCGCCACGGTAAAGGGGGGAAAATCGACCGTGATTTTAGATTGTGTCAAATTTACACTTGTCTACGCATCGTGTTTTGCCTTTTGAAGAGCTTTAACAAATTTGATTTCCAATTTAACACTACTGCTTTGATATAGAGCACGATCCATCAAAATATATATTATATTATAAAATACTTATGTTTGTATTTATCGGCGATAGCTACAATTCTATCGATCCCAGAAACATCGTCGGTATATCTCTCCGGTAAATCCCGTCAACGCCACTTGCGGTTGCTTTGGGCAGGAGAACCGGGAAATGACGACGATCACGACGAAATGGGCAAGCGACTGGGCGCGCATTGCCGTGGGAGACAAGGCCGAGGTCTTTCTTGCCACCGCCCAAAGGGCGGCCGATGAATGGGCGAAGTATCTCCAGGGCGACCAGGACATCGTGATCGAGGTCGGCATCGGCAATGTCGGTGGACCGCGTTTCCACGCCAATGGCGGTCCTTTCTATCACCACAATGGCTCGTGGTGGGAGAAGCCCGCCATTACCAAGGCCCGTGATGGACGCGACATCAACGGGGGCACTTCGGACGGCCACGCGACGGTCGGTTTCGAAACCTGGGAGAAGCTCTTCTACGATCCGAAGGCCGAGCATCACGTTCCCGGCCACCAGACGGATGCCTTCTCGCTGTTCGTGCACGAAATCGGCCATGCCATCGGGTTCGTCGGCATTTCCTGGCAAAACGACCAGTGGGGCAACCCGATCTTCGATGGCCCCAACGTCCGGGCGGCCGCCGGTGGACCCATTGGCGTCGACTCCACGCGATCGCATATCTGGGGCGGCGCCAATGTCATGGATCCCTTTCTCGGCACGGGGGTCCGTGAATGGGTCTCGCCCCTCGACCTCGCCGTCCTTCAGGACCTCGGCATGCCGATCGCTTCCGAGCGGGCCGACACCATCGGGCTCGGCAGCGTCAACGACAGGTTCTTCGCCTATGGCGGGGATGACCGGATCGATGGCGGCTGGGGCGACGACCGGATCGACGGCGGCGCCGGCAACGACACCCTGCTCGGCGGCGACGGCAACGACACGCTGATCGGCGGCGCCGGCAACGACATCCTCGAGGGCGGCGCGGGCCGGGATACGCTCGACGGCGGCGAAGGCACCGACCAGGCGAAGTTCTCCGGCAAGAGTTCGGACTACGCCGTGCTCTACGACGCGTCGAGCGCCGCGGGCGCGTTCAAGATCAAGCACCTCGCCACCGGCGACGTCGAAACCCTCACGGGGATCGAGACCGTGAAGATCGGCGACGACGAGCTCGACGCCAAGGGGCTGTTCGCCCACCTGCAGGGGCGCTTCGGTCCCGTCGCGGCCGGGTCGAAGGCCGCGTTCGAGATGGTGCTGAACGCGGCCTCCGACGAGCCGTACGTCAACGACATCCCCGAGATCGACGGCGCCTTCGTGGCGAGCGCCCTGGTGCGGTTCGACAACCTCGCCGGCGGCTTCTACCAGCGCGTCTTCGACACCGGGAACGGCGCGTGGAGCGACAATGTCTGGCTCGGCCAGGCCGGCAGCGGCCGCGACATGGCGTTCGAGATCGTGGATGGGTCGACTACCCACCGGATCACGGCCAAGGACGTCATCGTCGAGGGCGTCGAGGCGCGCTGGACCGCCGCCGTGGACCCGAACGGCCGCATGAGCCTCTACAAGGACACCGTGCTCGTCGCGCAGGGCCAGGGTGTCGTGCCCCGGGACGTCGTCCGCGCGAACGAATTCGTGGGCGCGTCCAACTGGTCCTGGGACACGAAGCTCGTCGGCGCCGTCCACGACCTGAGCTTCAAGGCGGACCCCTTCGCCGACATCGACGGGGCGTTCACCGCCACCGTGAAGGCGCGCTTCGACGACCTCGATGCCGGCGCCTGGCAGCGCGTCTACGATTTCGGCAACGGGCCCGATATCGACAGCGTGTGGCTCGGCCAGGTCGGCACCTCGAGCGACATGCAGTTCTCCGTCGTGAACGGGGGCAAGGTCGGGCAGGTGATCGCCAAGAACGCGATCGTGGAGGGCAAGGAGGCCACCTGGACGACCAGCGTCAACGAGGCGGGCTGGATGCGCCTGTTCAAGGACGGCGCCGTGGTGGCCGAGGGACAGGGCCTCGTGCCGAGGGACGTCGACCGCGCCAACGAGTTCGTCGGCAAGTCGAACTGGTCCGACGTCAAGCCGTTGGTCGGCAAGGTGAGCGACCTCGTGATCACGCCGCACAAGGCCATTCCGGAGATCGACGGCGCCTTCAAGATGTTCGCCGAGGTCCGGTTCGACGATCTCGACAGCGGTTACTTCCAGCGCGTCTTCGACACCGGCAACGGCGCGGACAGCAACAACATCTGGCTCGGCCAGGACGGGAACGGCGACGACATGGTGTTCGAGATCCTCACCGGATCGACCAAGCACCGGATCACCGCGCCGGATACGATCGTGGAGGGCGAGATGGCGAAGTGGCAGGCCAGCGTGGACGAGTCCGGCTACATGCGCCTCCTCAAGAACAGCGCACTGGTCGCCGAAGGACAGGGCGCGGTGCCCCTCGACGTCGTGCGCACCAGCGACCTGATCGGCAAGTCCAACTGGTCGCCCGACGGCGCCCTGGTGGGTCAGATCAACGAGCTGATCTTCATGTGAGGGCCCGCCGCTCCGGGCGCCGTCGCCCGGAGCGGCTCCCGTCCAGGCCGGACCTCGCGCGGGTGATGTGTCCCGGTGCGGGGTCCGGAGCGCGAAGGCGGTTCCGTGACATGCGGATCGAATCGGCGCCCGATCCGGACGCCGAACATCAACGCACCGCCGGAGCGGCGACGCGTCGTCTCCGGCTCCCGCGACGCGCGATGCCTGCTTGACGCGCGATGCCTGGCGAAAATGCCGGTCATGGGCTCCGTTCGCGCGACCGGACCGTTCGCCGCCGCGGGATCGGGGGCGTCCGGCGGAACGCCGATCAGGAGCCGATGTGCAATTCGAATGACTTGAGGGCCAGTTCCGTCCTGTTTCGAACCTTGAGCTTCTTCATGATGCTCCGGATGTGGACCTTGACGGTGCTCTCGCACATGCCGAGATCGTAGGCGATGATCTTGTTGGGGCTGCCTTTCCGAATCGCCGTGATGATCGCGGCTTGCCGGGGCGTGAACGGCAGGCTGACAACGGGTGGCGTGGGGAGGCTCGGATCGGTCTTCTGCGCCGTGATCACGCTGTCGGGGGGAACATAGGACCCGCCCGACAGGATCAGGCTGATGACGCCGTTGAGGATGCGGAGATTCGAACTCGTCGGGAGAATGCCCCGTGCTCCGAGCTCGAACACCTTGATGGCCGCATCGGCGCCGGCCGTATCGCAGATGACCAGAACCGGGCAGGATCGGCACGCGCCGTGCAGGACGGTCAGGTCGGCGACGATGTCGAGGTGGCTGCTTCCCCAGAGTATGATGAGGTCGCAACCGCGCGTCGAGACGAGGTCGGCGCAGCCCTCCACGGACGGCAACGTTTCCACGTCGTAGGCCCACGATCGCATGGCCTGGGCAAGACAATCCCGAATGAACGCGCGGTTGTCGATGAGAACGACCATCCGCGGATCGGGTCTGTCCATCATGCCGGATCCGGGCCCCGCCGTAGCGGTCCGCGGTTCGTGGTTGGGCCCATGTCCCATCGACGGACCAAGATCCACCCTATCGGGGGGAAGCGCCCTGGGCGGGCCCGCTTCCGGCTTTGCAATGGCCTTCACGGCCGACGTTTCGAGGAAGATTCCGGCGCACATCTCGCAATTGAGACTCCAATGAACCAATATTCGATACAGCAATTCTGACACAGTCGAGCTGAAAGTAAATCATGTTTTTGTTGAAAACCTCAACAGTAATCATGTTTTGGCGAAAAGATTAATTTCCTATTTTGGCACGATGCAATTGAATTTCGACATTTTTGAGCATCCAATAAGAATGAATACCGAACGAATGCTGGAGACGTCTCACTGAGCGGGTCGGAATGGCACGTCATGCCCGACCGTGCCGGTAATGTCCCGCAGATACGAGGCGGAGCTCAGCGCTCACGCCAGGCCTTGGCGATCTGATCGGTGAGGGGCTTCGTCAGGTAGCTCAGGACCGAGCGGTCGCCGAGCTGCATGTAGGCCTCCACCGGCATGCCGGGCACGAGGCGCAGGGATCCGAGACGGGCGGCTTGGTCCGGCGGCAGGCGGATGCGGGCGGTGTAGTGGCTCATCCCGGTCTTCGGGTCGGTGGTCACGTCGGCCGAGACCCGCGCCACGACCCCGTCGATCTCCGGCGTCGTGCGCTGGTTGAAGGCGGCGAACCGCAGGATCGCCGCCTGGTCGAGGCGGACGTTGTCGATGTCCTGGGGCTGGATCTTCACCTCGACGGCGAGCTGGTCGGCCTCAGGAACAATGAGCATGGCGGGTTCCGAGGGCGTCACCAGGCCGCCGATGGTATGCACCGTCATCTGGTGCACGGTGCCGTCCTGGGGCGAACGCATGTCGACCCGCTTGAGCTGGTCCTCGGCCGCGACGCGCTTCTCCACGGCTTCCGACCATCGGCCCCGGATCTCGGCCAGATCCTTGCCGACCTCGGAGCGCATGTCGCCGTCGATCTGCAGGATCTGGAGTTCGGTCTCGGTGATCTTGCCCCGGGCCGAGGCCGTCGCGGCGACGAGCTGGCCGCGCTCGCCGTCGAGGCGCGCCGCGTCGCGCTCCAGGGCGTTGACCCGGGCCAGGGAGACCAGGTTCTTGCCGTAGAGCTCGCGCACGCCCTTCAGCTCGTCGGTGATGAGGCTGATCTCGTGCCGCTTGGCCCCGGCCTGCTCCGTGAGGCCCTTGATCTCCTCGCGCAGCTGGAGGATGCGCTCGCGCAGCTGCGCCTTCTGGCCCGCGCGGCCCGCCACGCGGGCGGTGAACAGCCGGGCCTCCCCGTCGATGAGGTGGGCCACCGAGGGGTCGGTCGCCCTGCGCGCCGCGAGGTCGGGCGGAAACCGGACCTCGGCATGGCCGTCGCGCTCGGCCTCGTCGCGGGCCCGGCGCGCCGCGAGTTCGTCGAGGGCCTTCAGGACGATGTCGAGGTTGGCCCGGACCTGGGTCGCGTCGAGGCGGATCAGCACGTCGCCGGCCTTGACCCGCGCGCCCTCGCGCACCCGCAGCTCCCCGACGACGCCGCCGGTGGGGTGCTGGACCTTCTTCACGTCGGATTCGACCACGAGCTGGCCCGGCGCGATCACCGCGCCCGAGATCTGCGTGACGGTGGCCCAGCCGCCGACGCCCACCACCAGGGCCGCGCCGAGGCCGAGGCTGAGGGCGAGGTGGCCGTGGATCGATCGGTGGGCGGTCGAGGGGCCGAGGGCCGCGGCAGGGGCATTGAGACGAACGATATGGGTCATCACGCACTCTCCCGCAGGGCGCCGACGGCGGGTCGGGCGTCGGATGGAACGGAGGCCGGCCGCAACACGCTCTTCAGGATCTCGTCCTTCGGCCCGAAGGCCTGGGCACCGCCGTCGGCCATCATCAGGATGAGATCGACGGCGGCGAGGGCCGAAGGGCGGTGAGCGACGACGACGCAGATGCCGCCGCGCCGGCGCACCCCGAGGATCGCCTGCGTCAGGGCGTTCTCGCCCTCCGAATCGAGGTTGGCGTTGGGCTCGTCCAGGATGACGAGGAAGGGGTCGCCGTAGAGGGCGCGGGCCAGGCCGATGCGCTGGCGCTGCCCGGCCGAGAGGCCGGCGCCGCCCTCGCCGATGCGGGTGTCGTAGCCCTCGGGCAGGCGCAGGACGAGGTTGTGCACGCCGGCCGACCGCGCGGCGGCGATCACCGCCTCCGCGGGGGCCGCCGGATCGAAGCGGGCGATGTTCTCCGCGATGGTGCCGGCGAACAGCTCGACCTCCTGGGGCAGGAAGCCGAGATGGGGGCCGAGCTCGCCCGTCGACCACTGGTCGAGGGCGGCCCCGTCGAGGCGGACCTTGCCGCGGAAAGCCGGCCAGACCCCGACGACGGCGCGGACCAGACTCGACTTGCCGGAAGCCGAGGGGCCGATGATGCCGAGCCCCTGGCCGGCCCGAAGCGCGAAGCTGACGTCCCGGACCACGGGCACCGGGGTCCCGGGCGGGGCGACGCTGATGCTCTCGACCTGCAGGGACCGGACCGGGGCGGGCAGCGCGTGGCGCGCCCGACCGGGCGGCAGGGCGGCGAAGAGCTCCGACAGGCGGGCCCAGGACTGGCGGGACTGGACGAAGCCCTTCCAGTTGACGATGGCGAGCTCGGCCGGGGCAAGCGCCCGGGCGACGAGGATCGAGCTCGCGATGATGATCCCGGCCGAGGCCTGGCCGTTGATGACGAGCCAGGCGCCGAGGGCCAGCACCCCCGATTGCAGGGCCATGCGGAACACCTTCGACACGGCCCCGAAGCCCCCGGCGATGTCGGAGGTCCGCTGCTGGGCCTGCATGTAGTCGCGGTTGGCCCCGGCCCAGCGGGTGGCGAACCGCTCCTGCATGCCCATGGCGGCGAGCACCTCGGCATTGCGGCGCCCGGCCTCGGCGAGGCCGTTGCGGTTGAGGCCGTGTCCGGTGGCCGTCCGCGCGGGTCCACGGGTGGCGCCGTCCGTGAGCAGGCCGATGATCGCGAGGGCGACGGCCCCCACCAGGGCGGCGACCCCGATCAGGGGATGGAACAGGAAGCAGATCACGAGGTAGATCGGCATCCACGGCAGGTCGAAGAAGGCGGACGGTCCGGTCCCGCCCAAAAACCCGCGCAGCTGGTCGAGGTCGCGCAGGGGCAGGAGGCCGTCCCCCTGGGTGCTGCCCTTGAGGGGGCTGCGCACCACGATGTCGAAGACCCGCGCGCTCAGGGCCTCATCGAGGGCGGCGCCGACGCGGGTCAGGATGCGGGAGCGCAGGGTCTCGAGGGCGCCCTGGAAGGCGTAGAGCACGAGGGCCAGCAGCATCAGGCCGACGAGGGTCGGCACGGAGCGGCTCGGGATCACGCGGTCGTAGACTTCCAACATGAAGAACGAGCCCGTGAGGTAGAGCACGTTCACGAGGCCGCTCATGGCGCCCACCCCGATGAACGCCATGCGGCACCGGGACAATGCCGAGGCGAGCTCGGCCGAGTTTCGGTCCTTCGTCATGCCCCGCCTCCTCCTGAACCATATCCGGACCGCCATCCGCTCTCGGACAGCATTGCGTTCGGCGAACTACGTATTGATACTCTAATACATTAAATATTATCAATCTTTCGGGATCGCGTCGAGAAGTTTTACTCCAATGAACGGCGTCATTCCAAGGTTTTTGAGCTGAAATCTGCATTTGAGCTTTGAAAAGTACGTATCGGCATACTCGATCGCCAGGATCGGAAGGCCGTGCGCCTGGGCCTTGCGCAAATAGTTCAGGCTCCACTGCACGTCGGCGTCGGAATTGGCCTGGCCCGGACCGTGCAGGTTGTAGAGCAGGCTTTCCTTGCTCACGGCGTCGATGGCGGCGAGGTAGGTCTGGCTGAGGAGCAGGGGCTCGGCGTTCTGCCCGACGACGAGAAACCCGGGACGGCGGGCGCGTCCGCGGTCCGAGACGGCCTTCACCAGGGTGATCATCGCCTCCTGCGCCCGCAGGCGTTGATCCGGCCAGTCGCCGTAGGCATCGACCCTGTCGAGGAACACGCCGTCGAACCCGGCATCGAGGATGCGGTCGAGCGTCCCGCCGGGGCCCAGGAGCATGTCGCGCCAGGCCGGATGCCAGAACCGCACGGCGAAGCTGCCGGGCCAGTTGGCGTTCTCGGGACCGAGCCAGGGCGGCGGGTGCTGGCGCCAGTCCGCCTGCCAGTAATCCCGGTAGCTTTCCGCTTCGCCGATGCTGACATAGGCCAGGACGAGGCGCCGGCCACCATCGGGCTTGCGGCGCAGGAGGACCGTCTGCGCTTCGGTCAGGGGTTTTCCCTGGACCACCGGATCGAGGACGATGAGATCGAGGGGCGAGCCCGCCACCGCGTCGAGGTCGATGTTCTGATACTGGCAGCCCCACCGCTCGACATCGAGGCCGCCGAGCCGGGCCGCCGGTCCCGGTCGCATGACCGCGCCCGTGGCGCCGCCGCCGACCAGGGCGGCGGTGCCGAGGCCCACGCTCATCAACAGGGCACGGCGGTTGAACTGGATCATCATGGCCGGATACCCCTGAAACGGACGCCTGGACCGGACTTCGACGCAACGGGCGGGTTCGTGTGGCGACTGACTTCGAGACTCACTTCGAGGCTTACTTCGAGGCCTACTTCGAGGCCTACTTGGCGACGAACCGTTCGCCGGCCGGGCCCGTCCGGCATTTGGCCGTGCAGACCCGCAGGACGTCGCCCGGTTCGAGGAGATCGGTTTCCCGGGCACTCAGGGTCTCGAAGCCGTCGGCGGTGGCGCGCAGGATCTCGAACACCACGCCGGCGGTCTCGGAATCCCGGCCGGGAGGGCTCGCGAGTTCCTGCATCGCCGCCGTCGCGCTCAGGACCGCGGCGGCGCGCTCGGCGTCCCGCACCTCGGCCGCCGCGCTCGCGAGGTCGCGCTCCAGGGTGAGACGGCGGTCGAGATCGGCCTGGACCACGCCCTTGCGGGCGGCTTCGAGGCGCTGCTCGGCCTGGAGCAGGCTGATCTCGATGTCCCGGCGACGCCCCTCCATATCGACGAAGTCCCGCCGCACGTCCGCGACCCGCTCGTTCTCGACGACCTGGCGCGTGAACAGGGCCTCCATCATCTTGAGGCGTTCGCCGCGGACCTTGATCTGGGCGTCGTAGCCCGTCCTGCGTTGCTTGATGAGTTCGATCTCATCGACGAGGGCAGCGATGGTCGCGTCGCGCGTGGCCCGGACGCTGCCGGCGTTCTGGGCCCGCAGCCCCGCCATCCGTGCCTCGGCCGCGACGAGCCCGTCGATTCCGGCGAGGTGGCGCAGGGCGTCGACCGACTTCGCCAGGGGGGTGCCGTCGCGCTCGGCCGTCAGGGCGGCCATGCGGACGAGGGACGTCTTGACCCGCTCCCGGGCGGCGTCGCGGCGATCGAGCTCGCGGATGGTCTCGATGGCGGGGTTCGACGCCGACGTGGCGAGGTCGCCGCCGGCGAGCGCCGCGGCCTGGACGACGATCATGCCGGGGGCGATCGGATAGGCCCCCGGCGAGCGGACCGCTCCGACGACGTAGACGGGCGAGCGCTGCACGAAGGCGATCGTGATGCTGGCCGTGCGCTGGTAGGTGCGCGTGAACGCCGCGCCGAGGTCGGTCCGGAAATCCTCCATCGACCGCCCGCCGGCGGCGATCTGGCCGAACAGGGGGAAGGTCACCACACCGCCCGCCTCGACGCCGTACTCACCGGACAGGTCGAGGCGCGGATAGGCGGTCTGGACCATGGGCGGTGATCCGGCCTCCTTGCCGGCCGGGGCGGTGGCGGCGTCGGAGACCTCGATGGTCTCGAAGAGGGTGATCTTCAGGCGGTCGCCGACGTGGAGCAGGTTCCTCGGGGTCCCCTCCGCCACGGCCGGACCGGCGGCGAGGGCCGCCGTGACGATCCAGGCCGCCGAGACCTGCAGCGCCGCGACCCGGGCCACCGAGACCCATGCGGCGGCGCGGGCCGTGCGTGCGATGCGGCGTCTCCAAGAATAGATCATGATCCCCTCCCGTGATGTGGCCAATGGATTCAGACCGCGGACCGCGTCGCGCTCCCGACGAAGGTGCGGTGATTGATGCTGCGCAGGATGGCGAGAAGCGCCCCGAGGGCGGAGAAGCCCAGGACGATGCAGGCGATCATGTAGCCGGCGGCGGCGAGCCCGAGATCGAACCGCGAGAACACCACCGTTAGGACGCCGAGGCAGGCGACGAACGCGACCTGCAGGGCGGCGTAGAGGCGCGTGGCGTCGAAGTAGATGAGGATCGCCGAGCAGGTCATGAACAGGAACTGGAAGAGGGCTCCCGTCGCGCCCATGCGAAAGAGGGTCAGTTGCTGGAATTCGAGACCGAACGCCTCGATGATCGCCGGGGCCGTCAGGAGAACGATGGTGCAGAGCGCGGTCTGGATCAGGATGATGCCGGTCAGCGTCTTGATGGTCTCGTGCCGGAGGATCGATTCCTTTTCCAGAATTGTCTTCAGGGTCGCGTGCTGGTCGATGGCCCGGAAATAGGTTCGGTAATTCTCGAAGAACGTCGTCTCGACGCTGGTGACGAACAGGGCGAGCGCCGGAACGACGGTGAGGCTCGCGATGAACATCGGGGCATCGTAGAGGGGCGCGTGGATGAGTCCGACGTCGAGGCGCTCGCCGTAGCCGCTGAACCACATGACCCACTTGTCGATCCAGACGCTGAG
Source organism: Methylobacterium sp. WL69 (assembly GCF_008039485.1). Classification (NCBI taxonomy): domain Bacteria; kingdom Pseudomonadati; phylum Pseudomonadota; class Alphaproteobacteria; order Hyphomicrobiales; family Methylobacteriaceae; genus Methylobacterium; species Methylobacterium sp. WL69. The sequence continues at coordinate 12,106 of NZ_VRUZ01000066.1, forward strand.
CCCGCTGGCGAAGGCGCCGAGCGCGAGGGCGGGGCTGATCCGCACCCGCTGGACGACGCGGGCGGTGACGGGGCCGAGGGCGCGGCACGGGGCCGTGAAGGTCGCCATGAACCGCGCCGTCAGGCACACGAAGACCACGAGGAAGCCGAGGGCGAAGCCCAGCATCATCGCGACGGCGCCGAGCTGGCAGAAGGCCGCCGCGATCGCCAGGGTGGTGCCGACCGCGAGTCCGAGGACGAAGCCGATCGTCACCTGGAGGTAGTCGCGCATCGCCCCGCAGAACACGAGGGCGACCCAGACCATGGCGACGAGCTGGGCGCTGGCGATGCCCGCCAGCGCCACGGGGGCCGACGTCGCCATGACGACGCAGAACACGAGGGCGCCGAGCCCCAGGGTCAGGGCGCTGCCGGCCAGCATCGTCAGCAGGAACAGGGCGCGCACGTCGTCGTAGCGCCTCAGGAAGAGGTCGTCGGCGAGAACCCGCGTGCCGATCATCGTCACCGGCGTCGTCGCCACGAGGGAAATCGAGAAGACGTAGACGAGGAGCACCCGGAAGGTGGCGAGCTCCTCTTCCCCGATCACGCCCCGGGTGACCTCGCTGATCATCAGGATGACGAGGACGGTGTAGAGCCAGGGGCCGGCCGCCACGATGGCCGCGTGGACGATGGCCGCCATGGGCCCGAGGAGGTCGTCGCGGCGCCCGAGGCGGCGCAGCTCGAATCCGATGCCGGCCATGGCTAGGACGCCCTCCGGGCGGCGTGATCGCCCGACAGCTGGAGTAGGTCCGCGTAGGTGCGGCGATAGGCGTCGAGGGCATCCTGCGACGCGTAGTACCGGCGCACCCGCGTCCGCAGGGTCTCGCCGCAGGCGTGCCGGAAGGCCGCGTCGCCGAGGAGGCGCCCGACGGCCCCGGCCGTCTGCTGGGGATCGACGAGGGCCGTCACCAGGCCGCCGGCCCCGAGGCCCGGGGACTCGTCGGAGCGCCCCTCGAGGATCTCGCGGCAGGACCCGACATCGGTGGCGACGCAGGGGATTCCCGCCGCCCCCGCCTCCAGGATGACGAGGGGCTGGGCCTCGCTCAGGCTCGTCAGGACCACCACGTGGATGCGCGAGAGGTAGGCGACGATGTTGACCGCACCGGTGAAGACGACGGTGTCCGCGAGGCCGCATTCCGCGACGCAGGCCTCGCATTCGGCGAAGTACGCCGGGTCCTCGTCCGTCGGCCCGAGGACCAGGGCCTGCAGGGTGGGGAAGCGGGTGCGCAGGATCGCCGCCGCCTCGATGTAGGACTTCACGTCCTTGATCGGGACGACCCGCCCGATGAGGGCGATGGTGGGGGGGGCTTCGGCGGCGGTCTGCGGGAGGCCCTCGAAGCGGGCGACGTCGATGCCGTTGGGGATCACCGCCAGGCGCTCGCCGGGCGCCCCGAGGGCGCGCTGGAGGCGCTGGTTGTCCTCGTAGAGGGTCACGATCCGGGTGCAGGCCTGGTAGCAGATCAGGGCCTGCGCCTCGAAGACCTGCATCCAGATGTCCCGGAGGTCGACCCGGCCGTCGTCGAGGTCCATGCCCTTGTCGACGGTATCGCAGATCCACTCGGCCATGAGGATCTCGACGCGGCGCTCGTTGGTGTAGATGCCGTGCTCGGTGATGAACGCCGGCGATCCGGTCTCGATCACGGCGCGGGCCGCCAGCAGGCCGGCGTACCCCGTGGAGATCGTGTGATAGACGCGGGCACGCGGCAGATCGGAGACCAGCACCGCGAACAGGCCGCCGAACAGGGCGCGCCACGCCCAGAAGAAGTGCAGGAAGGAGGCGTGCGGCATCAGCCGCTCGTACATCCGGCACGTCAGCCGCCACGACAGGGGCGAGACCATCAGGGTCTGGATGGTGAAGGCGTTGCGCGGATCGGCGACGAGCCGCACCAGCCTCTGGAAGGCGGCGAGCCCGCCCCCCGTCACGAGCAGGATGAAGGCGTCGGCCAGCGCCTCCTCCATGCCCTCCGGCCGCGCGGCGTCCCGGCACGACGCCGTCTCGAACGGCCGGTGGAGGGGAAGGCAGCGGAAATCGACGACGTTCGCGGGCAGCTGGTAGCGCGGCTCGCGCGGCGCCGTGTCGGCGACGATGGCGACGATGGCGAAGGTGAGGTGGGGATGGCCCTTGATGAGCCAGTCGACCCAGGTGGAGACCCCCCCCGGAACGAAGGGATAGCAGCCCTCGACGATGACGCAGACATCCGCCTCCGGCGGTGTCGCGCGGGGCCTAGCGAGGAAGGGCATCGCGGGTCGCTCCGGGGCGGGCGGGGATGGGGGTCGGACGGCCGACCACGCGGTGCAGGTCGCGCGCGCGGGCCAGTTCCATGAGGCATCGGATGCGCAGGGCGTCCTCGTCGGGCGAGCGGGCGCGCGTCGCCTCCAGGGCCGCGCGCAGCTCGTCCCAGCGTCCGAGGCCGGCAAGGAGCCCAAAGACCTGCCGGCGCAGAGGCCTGTCGTCCGGCCGGTCCCGCAGGCCGGGCCGGCAGAGTCCGAGGGCCGCCTCGCGCGCGACCGTGCTCTCCGAAGGGTCGAGGAATCCGCTGTCGGCGAGGAGGGCGAGGCGTTCGGCCCGGGCGGGATCGACGTCGGCGGGGTCCCCGGCGTTCGGGCAGACCTTCCCGAACTCCGCCCGCAGGGCCGTGCGCAGCTTGACCGAGACGGCGGCGGCGTGGACGCGGATGCTGGGCTCGGCGCTGCACAGGGCCTTGCGCAGCAGGAGCCGGTACTCGGGGAAGTAGGACAGGCCGATCAAGCCGAGCAGGGCCTGCTGCTGCGCCAGGGGACCGTCGAGGACCGTATGGAAGCGGGCGACGGCGTCGGGGCCGGGCCGCCGGGCCCGGCCGTCGACGATGCGGTCGTAGAGGGCCTCCGCCCGGTTCAGGTCCGGCGCGCCCGAGATCCGCCGGTACCAGACCGCGAGATCCGAGGCGGGCACGTTCGTCCGCACCAGCAGAGCATAGAGGACGAAGGTCGCCAGGGTCCCGAACGGGCCGGCGCCGGCGCTGAGCAGCGTCACCACGACGAGGAACGTCAGGTCCCCCGCGAAGGCCGGACGCGCCGTCGCGACGAAGAGGCCGAGGTTGAGGCCATGCCCGACCAGGGCCGCCGGGCCGCTCAGGTCTCCCGCGAGGAAGCCCGCGAGGACGAGGGCGTCGACGGCGAGGAGGAGGAGGAGGGCCGACGTCGCCCGGGGCGTGAGCCGTGCGGTGAACGGGATGGCGGGGACGGTCTCGATGCCCGTCATGGCGCATGCCCGGCGTGGCATTCGGCGACGGCCGCGCGCTGCGACGCCACGGACGCCGTGGCGAGGTCGCGGATCTCGCGGGTGCAACGGACGATCACCGCCTCCGGGACCTGCCGGTCGAGACGCTCCCCGAGGGCGCCCGCGATCAGCGCCACCGCCTCCGCCGTCGCATCCCGCAGGCGATGCAGGGGCAGGGTCTCGATGACGAGGAGGCCGTGGCTGCCGCCCCGCCAGGCCCGCGGAACCGAGCAGGCGTAGACGCCGAGACCGTCGAGGAGCTCGGACTGCGACGCGTCGAAGACGCTGAGGACGGCCATCTGCCGGTGGGCGATGGCGTGGACGGAGCCGACCTTGAAGACCGTCTCCACGGTCAGGCGCCCCGGCGTCGCCTCGTCGCGGCTCCCGAGGGACGCGGCGACGTCGTCGCCCTCGACCCGGTAGAACGTCCACGCGGCGCTCCCCATCCAGCGTTCGATGCCGGACCGGAGGAGGGGAAGCGTCTCGGCGGACGGCCCCCCGCGCAGGGTGCTCAGCGCCTCCACGGCGGCCTCGACGGACGAAACCTCCGCGGTCGCGACCTTGCGCTCGCAGCGGGTGAGCTCCTCCTGCAGGTCGATGGCGTAGGACCCGATGGTGTCGCGCTGCGTCTCCGCCAGGACCAGGCGGTCGTGGATCGACCGGCGGTCCTTGATCTCCCGGCTGCGGAGGCCGCCGACCACGAGGGCGCCGATCATCCACAGGACCGGTTCACGCCAGGTGCGCAGGGAATAAGCGAAGTAATCCTCGGTCCCGGACTGGGCCGGCCATCCGACGACCCAGCTCAGGCAGGCCGCGAAGGCCGCCACGAGGATGCCGCTCGCACTCCCGTACTGCACGCTGATGAGGATGACGGGAATCCAGAACGGATGCGGCGCGATACGGGCGAGGGATGCGGGGCCGGGGATGATCCATTCGACGATGAGCAGGATCACGAAGATCAGGCCCGCCTCGTAGCGGCCGCGAACGGAGAACAGGGACGCGGCGACGTCGCGCGTCAGGAACCGGAGGAGGGTCGCGGCGCCCGCGGCCCGCAGGGGCGTGACGGAATCGACGGACCATCTCATCGCGTCGCCCGCCCCGTCAGGTTCGCATCGGCAAAATTCGACCGTCGCACGCTCACCCGGCCGATCTCGGCGCCGAGATCGCGGTGCGACGCCTGCAGGCCGGCCGGCAGATCGCCCCGGCGCCGGACCTCGTCGAGGATCTCGAAGCCCCGCAGCGGTCCGAAAGCCGTCCGCAGCAGGCGGGACCAGTCGAGCTGCTCCGGGACGGACAGCGCGCCGGGCTCCGCCGTGGCGAGCAGGTGCTGCGCCAGGGACCGGCGCCCCGTCGCCAGGGCAATGCGCGCGCCGAACACCGGCCGCTCGCGCAGGAGCTCCATGGCCAGGGGCGGCTGGAGCGCGAGGACGACTCCATCGCCAAACTGGCTCGCGAGGGCCTCGGCGAAGGTGGCCTGCGCCGCGGTCTCGGCCGGTCGGGCACGCAGTCGGGCGAACGCGCCCCAGAGGTGGGCCGGGCGTCCGAAGCGTGCGGCGACCTCGACGAAGCTCTGGACCTCCTGCACCGTGAGGCGGGTCTCCGGCCAGGGCCAGTCGGCGAGGACGGCATCGGCCGCCCCGCGGGCGCCCTGTTCGCCCAAGGATTTCGCGAGATACAGGCCGCCATCGGGGTGCAGCGCCGCGCTGGTCCGGGCCAGGCGCGCGGCCACCTCCATCGGCGCGTGGCGGGCCAGGCGCAGGGTGAACCGCGTCGCGAGCCACGGCTTCTTCCAGAGGGCGAGCCAGCCCTGCGCCCGCCGGGCGGCCTCGGCGTGATGCCCGCCCTGGACCAGCAGGGTGAAGAGCAGGGTGCGGCTTCGCTCGCCATCCCCCGCCGCGGCCTCGTCGGCCCGCTTCAGAACCGAGATGGCCTCGGCGTCGCGTCCCTCGGCGGCGAGCAGTTCGGCGAGGCGCTGGACCTGATCGGAATCGAGGGACAGGGCCCGGTCATAGGTCTGGAGGACGGCCCGCTCCTCGGCGAAGCGTCCGGCATACCGGTGCAGGGCGGTGAGGCGGGCCAGGGTCTCGCGGGTCGGTCTCGCCTGGAGACGGGCCGCCAGGGCCTCGGCGAGGCCGTCGGGGTCCTCCGATCCCTCGTAGCGGTTCACGAGCCAATCCAGGGCCGCCGTGTCGTCGGGGCGGGCGAGGCGATAGAGCTCCATGGTCTCGGTCGCACGGGCCGGGTCGCCGAGGGCGTCCTGGAGATGGGCGAGCGTCATCAGCATGTGCGGCGTCGCCCGCCCGACGGCCAGGACCGTATCGATCTCCCGGGATGCCTCGGCCCGGCGGCCGTCCCGGATCAGCGTCGCGATGCGCTCTTCCGGCCCCGATTGCGCGAGGTAGCCGGCGGCGAGGCAGATCGCCACGATGACCGCCAGGAGAATGCGGGCACTCTTCATCGCGTCGCCTCCGCCGTGGCCACGCGCCGGATCTCGACGCCGAGGGGGGCGATCCCCGCCACCGGAATGCTGAAGCTGAGCCGCCCGTCGACGGACGGGGCGACCTCGGCGCTCCAGAGATCCTCCCCGTTGCGGCGGGCGATCACCCGGTAGGCCCCCGCGGGCACGCCGTCCCAGGCGAAGTCGCCCGGACCGAACCCGCTCGCCTCGTAGCGCCAGTCCGCGCCGGACCGAACGACCTGCCACAGCCGCCAGCGTGCATCGGCGAGGGAAACCACCGCGGGGGCCGGGCCCGCCCCCGTCCACAGGACCACCCGGGCGGGCTCCACGGCGCGGTCGAGGGCGACGTAGAGGGCGTCGCCGTGACGGGTCCGCCCGATCACCCCGACGGAGCGGGACAGGTCGACGTCGATGGCCCCGGCGGCGTCGAAGCGGACGGTCTGGACGGCGCCGCGTCCGGCGACGCTCCAGGCGCCGTCCCCCAGGGCGTCGATGGCGACACCGGGGAAGTCCTGCGCCAGTTCGGCGTAATCCGCCGCCGTGATCGGCGCCACGGGCGCGGTGCGCGCCTCGGCGAGATGGGCCTGGACCTCGCGCAGGGCCGGCTGCTTGCCGAGGGACGCGAGGTGATAATGCAGGCTCGAGCCCTTCAGCCGGCGCGGAATCTCGGTGTTCAGGGCCGTGGTGCGCAGGCCCCGCAGGGCGGCCACCATGGGACGCCACGCCTTGGACCGGGGCAGCTCGTCCGAGGCGACGGCGTAGGTCTGCCGCTCGATCCCGACGGGGCGCGCGATCGGCGCGAGATGGCTGACCGAGGGGTAGCCCGGATCGAGGCGGCTCTCGCCGCCGTTGATGTTGAGGAGCCCGAGGCGGCGCGTCGCCGCGATGGCCCCCTCGAACGGTTGCGCGTCCCCGGTCCATTGATAGAGCCGGATCGACTTGTCGGCCGGCAGGAGGGTGCGCGCCGTGGCGAGGGCGGTCTCGGTCTCGATGCGCAGGTCGAAGGGGAAGCGGAAATACTCCCGGGGCAGATCGCGCCCGCCGGCGACGTGGCTGTCGATGGCGGTGCCGTATCCCGCCAGATCGAGGAGCCGGCGCAGGCCGAACCGGTCCTGCGGGGCGTCGGCCGTGACCGCCGCCGTCTCCGCGGCCCGGTCCGCCTCCGCGAAGAACGCCCAGCGGTGCGGCCGGGTGTAGGACGCGACGCCGGCTTCGACGTTCGGGCTCGACCAGATCTGCCGCACGAGGTCCGTCGGCGTGGCGTTGCCGCCGAGCAGGGGATCGAGGTCGCCCGGCGTCACGGCCAGGGTGACCGGCAGGTCGGGATAGGCCAGGACGATCTCGTTCAGGAACACCTGCGGAACCAGAACCGGCTCCTGCTTGCGGGCGACGATGACGTCGTTCAACCCGTCGCTGTCGACGTGATGGAAGTAGAGCCGGCGCCCGGACACCGTGGTGACGTCGGGGATCGGCCAGGGCTCCGACCGGAGCGCCCGGGCGAAGAAGGCGAACGGGTCGATGAGCCAGCGCGACCGTCCGAGGCCGCCATCCTCGACGATCTCGAAACCCGATGCGGCGTAGCCCCCGCGCGGACCCGTGGCGACGACGACGCTCGTCCCGCCGCCCTCGCGCCTGGGGATCGTCAGGTGCAGCCAGGGCTCGACGTCGGACCGCACCGCCGTGACGACGTCGTAGGTCGGCAGGACCGGATCGAGGCCGCGCTCGAACGCGGTCAGCCGCTTCGATACCGGGACGGCTTCGGTGCCGAGGGTGAGCTCGATGGCGCGCCGCTCGTGGCGGAGACCGAGTTCGGACAGGACGGCGTTGATGGCCGGATGGTCGTCCGACCAGAACGCGCCGCCGGTCGATCCGAGGATCACGACGCGGCGGGCCGACCGCGCCGCGATCCTCGCCCAGGCGAGGTACGGCCCGCGTGCCGCGGGCGGTGCGGCGAACCAGGTCAGGATGCTGGCGTAGCGCGCCACCGCGCCGGGCTCCGGCAGGGGATCGCGCACGTCGCGGTACACGACCGCGTAGCCGAGATGGTTGAGGACGACTTCGGCGTACTTGTGGATCCGCGTCCGGTCCGGCGCCTGTTCTTGCGCCCCGTCGTACAGGGCGAGAATCTCCCTTGCGACGATCTCCTTGGCGACGATCTCCTTGGCGACGGTCTCCCCGGCGACGGGAGCGGCGGCGGCGGGCATCGCGGCGAGCGCGGCCCCCGCCAGCCAGACGGCGCAGGCCGGGGTCATCAGTGATCCGGCGATCCGCGAACGAAGGTCCCGTGCGCCCTTCCGGGAGCCCATGCCCGGTGCGACGGCCCTGTGCGGAGGGAGCCGGCCCCCATCGCTCGCACTTTTCACATCACCCTCCGCCGCTCAACGACGGCCAAGGTACGCACGCAAGGGGAGTACGTGCCATGTATCAAAAGGCGTAGGCCGTTAACCATTAAGGTTTATATTGCTAACGAATTATTAACGTGCTCTAAAAATTCAGTAATGCCACAAGAAGAATAGATCGTCGTTAGTCTCGAAGACAGGAGATGACGACGCCTCCCGCCTGCGTATTGGCGGAGAATGATTACCGACAATCTCTCGGCGAGATCACATCTACTTTCAGCAGTCGATGCACGATGGAACGCGTCGCACCCCGGAGGACGAGATGGCACACGTGATCGACGGCATCCTTGGCGACTGGACGAAGAACGAGCGGATCGATCTGCCGGGCGAAGGCGCGGCGGGCTTTGCCGTCTACGGGACTTTGGAGACGCTGCCAGCGGGGAAATTCTATGTCTTCGCGCTGCAGGCGCCTGGCGCGCTTCTGCCCGACACGAAGCTATGGCTGAACGCCGACCGGAATGCGGCAACCGGCTTCCAGGCCTCTCCAGAGTCCAGACTGGGCGCCGAGTACTACGTCAACTTCTACACAGACGGAAAGCCCTATCTCTACAGCATCACGGAATCAGGCGCTCCCGGCGCCGCGGTTCTCTTGGATTACAAGTATTCTTCAGACGGCAAGACGATCGAATTCTCGATCCCGCAAGCCCTCCTGGTCACGCCGGGCGACAAGGATCTGGGCCTCGATCTCAAGCTGGGCGTTAACTACAGCGACGGGACGGCAACCAAGGCGCAGCCCTTACCGATCAGCTATGCGGCGGCGTCCCTGACCGTCTACGATCCCGCGACCCTGCCGCCCCAGCCGGCCGACGCGCACAAGATCGGCATCGTCTATTCCGAGACCACGGCGGCCAAGTATTTCGGCGGCACGCCCGCAGGGCTCATGGCCTATTCGCAGCTGTTCATGGCAGCCCAGGATCAGGCCACGGCCGCCGGCCTGTCGTTCGATGTCCTGAAGGAAACCGACCTCAAGGACCTTGCCAAGATCGCGGGCTACGACACCCTGGTGTTTCCGTCGTTCGGTAATGTCAAAGCCGCCGATGTCCCGCAGATCCAGGATGTCCTCACCCAGGCGGTCTACCAATATGGCGTGAATCTGATCACGGCCGGCAACTTCATGACCAACGATGAGACCGGATTGGCCCTCAGCGGCGACCCGTACATCCGCATGAAGACCCTGCTCAACCTGAACATCGCCGGCAACGCGAGCGACGCGGCGGTCGTCGTCAAGGCCAACGACCTGTCGAACCCGATGCTCGAAGGCTACAAGGCCGGCGAAGTGATTCACGACTACGCCAAGATGAGCACCAACTGGTTCGTCAGTGCGGATGGCACGGATGTGAGTCATATCGCGACGCAGACGGTCAATACGGTCACGGTCGATGCGGTGATCGGCACGCAGACCGGCGGCCGCAACGTCCATTTCGCCAACGAGAGCCTGCTCGGCGACAACAACATGCTCCAGCATGCCCTCGACTACGTCGAGAAGCCGGCGACGGGGCCCGAACTCAGCCTGAAGATCAGCCGCGACGCCGCGATCGTCGCCTCGCGCTCCGACATGGACCAGGCGCAGGAAACCGCCGATGTCCAGGCGGGCATCTATGACAAGATGCTTCCCATTCTCACGCAATGGAAGACGGACTACAACTTCGTCGGGTCGTACTACATTGATATCGGCAGCGGCACTGCTCAAAATACCACCAACGGCTATACGGACTGGACCAAATCAAAGCCGTATTATGACAAGATGCTCGCCATGGGCAACGAGATCGGTTCCCATTCGATCACACACCCCGACGACACGAACAAGCTGACCGCCGACCAATTCAAGGCGGAGTTCGAGGTTTCGAAGACGACGATCGAGACGATGCTCGGGATCAAGGTTGCCGGCGCCGCTGTCCCCGGGGCGCCGGAACTGTTACCGACGGCGCAGGCCATCGAACAGTACTATACCTACATCACCGGCGGAACGACGCTGATCGGCGCGGGCTATCCTGGCGCGATCGGGCACCTGACGCCTGGGGACTCCAAGGTCTACATCGCTCCCAACGTGTCTTCGGACTTCACCCTCATCGGCTTTCAGAAGATGTCCGCAGCTGCCGCGTCCATCGTATGGCAGAACGAATTCAAGAGCCTCACCGCTCATTCGGACATGCCGGTGATCGTCTGGCCCTGGCATGATTACGGCGTGACGGAATGGCCCCTCGACGCGACGGGCTCCCAGTATTCGACCAACATGTTCACGAGCTTCATCAAGACGGCCTACGACGCCGGCTCGGAGTTCGTCACCCTCGCCGACCTCGCCGAGCGCATGAGCGCCTTCGACGCCGCCACGTTCAACTACCAGTTCGACGCCACCGCGAACGCCGTCACGGCGGTGGTGGGCTCGACCAGTGCCGGCAAGTTCGCCCTCGACCTCGGAAACGCCGCGACGATCAAGAGCGTCGTCAATACTGCGGATGGCACTGCCTACTACGCCTACGACGCCAACAGCGTGTTCGTCGACAAGGACGGTGGCACCTTCCAGATCAATCTTGGTCCGACCCCGGACGACGTCACGCACATCACCAAGGTGGCCGACCGCGGGGATCTCGTCAGCGTCAGCGGCAATGGGACCAACCTGGACTTCACGATGATCGGCGAAGGCAAGGTCCTGATCGACCTCGTCGATCCCAAAGGACGGCCCGTGGTCGTGCAGGACAACGGGGTCACCATAACCGACCCCATGAAGGTGAGTCTCAACGGCGACAAGCTCCAGATCGATCTGACCGGCCTCGGCCAGCACAAGGTCAGCGTCACGCTGGGTTCGACCCCGGTCGCGACCAACCACGCACCGACGGTCGCCAACCCGCTCGTGGGTGCGGCGACGGAAGGCGGCGCGAGCGCCAGCTTCAACCTGCTGACCGGCGCCATCGATCCGGATGTCAACGAGACCGACTCCCTGGCGGTGAAAAGCCTCGCCTACACCATCGATGGCGTCCCCTCGGCCACGATTCCGGCGGGGCTCACCTACGACGACGCCCACACCCTGAGCATCGATCCCAAGCACGCCGCCTTCGATGCGATGCCGATGGGTGCCACGCAGGTGCTCGTGGCCAGCTACGACGTCACCGACATCCATGGGGCGAAAGCCGCCAAGACTCAGACCCTGACTCTGACGATGACCGGCACCAACGATGCGCCCAAGGTCACCGGCCCACTCGCGACCTTGGTCACCAAGGGCGAAACGAGCCCCGGCTTCGATCTGCTCACCGGGGCCAGCGATCCGGACACCGGCGAAACACCCACCCTGGCCGTCAAGACCCTCGTCTACGCCGCTAAAGGCAGCACGGCCTGGGCGGCGCTTCCGGAGTGGATGACCTACGATGACGGGACCCACAAGCTGTCCGTCAATTCTAACCACGCCGCCTTCGCGTCCCTGACGGCGGGCACCGAGCAGGCGTTCGACGTCGGTTACGACATCACGGATACCCACAGCGCCAGCGTCCACCAGACCCTGACCCTGACGGTCAAAGGGGCAGGCACCGTGACGCCTCCGGTGACACCCCCGGTCACGCCTCCCGTGACCCCGCCGGTGACGCCGCCCGCCCCGTCGGGTCCGTCGTCCCCGGCCAGCAACCAAGCGCCCCTCGTCGCCGGCCCGCTGACGGCTTTCGTCATGGAGGACGCCTCCCCGCCCGATGGCTACGACCTGATGGCGGGTGCCAGCGACCCCGATGCCGGCGAGACAAAGTCCCTCACCGTCGAACACCTCGTCTTCTCCACGGATGGCGGCACGCCTTCGGAAATGGCCCCGAAAGGGCTGCACTACGACGCCGCCACCCACATGCTGACCGTCGATCCGTCCGACGCGGCCTTCGATGCCCTCACCGCGCAGGACAAGCGGGTGATCGTGGCGAGCTACGACGTCACCGACATCCACGGTGCCAAAATCCAGCAGACGCACACCCTGACCGTCATGGGCGTCGACGTCGTCACGATGCCGGGGACGGAGCCGCCCGCCCCGCCCTCGACC
>NZ_VRUZ01000067.1:0-23737 GCF_008039485.1 Methylobacterium sp. WL69
AGCGCCAGACCCTGATGGATCGCCGCTTGCGCCACCACGCGCAGGCCGCCTAACCTCTCACCCCAGATGGACCAGAGCCTCCGCTCCTGAACACCGCTGAATGTCCCAAATCATCTGACGACGGACAACGGCTGCGCAGGACGCGCGACGGGACGGCGGTCGCGGTGGCCCGTTGCGGGCGTTGACCGGTCGATCGTCGGCGAAAACTTGAATTGCACGCGATCGGCTCGCGCAAATGTGAGATGGCGTCTCCCCAGGCGCGGCGGAGCCCTTCGAGCCCGCTTGGGCGGCGCGGCACCTTGATTTTCGAGGCCCGCAGCTGATGTCGCTCGCGATGCAGGATCGTAGAAGCGCGTCCGTCCCGCGCGGGGCGCCGCGCCTGGCGCCGCCGTCCACGACGGGCCGCCGACGCCGGTCCTGCGCCGAGAGGATTTTGATGAACACGATGACGACCGACAAGACCGACACCGCCTCCTACCCGATGGCGGGCCAGTGCCCGTTCGGAGGCGACCGCATCGGCGGAGCCCTCGGCAGCCGTCCGGCTTTGGAGAACTGGTACCCCCACCGGCTCAGGGTCGAGCTCCTGCACCAGAACGGGCTGGCCGCCGATCCGCTCGGGCCGGATTTCGACTACGCTGCCGCCTTCCAGGCGATCGACCTCGACGCGCTCAAGGGCGACATCAAGCAGTTCCTGACCTCGTCGGTGGCCTGGTGGCCGTCCGATTACGGCAATTACGGCCCGCAGATGATCCGCATGGCCTGGCATTCGGCCGGCACCTACCGCATCGCCGACGGGCGCGGCGGTGCCGGCACCGGGATGCAGCGCTTCGCACCGATCTCGAGCTGGTGGGACAACGGCAACACCGACAAGTCGCGCCGCCTGCTTCAGCCGATCAAGCACAAGTACGGCAACGGCCTGTCCTGGGCTGACCTGATGGTGCTCACCGGCAATTGCGCCCTGGAGATCATGGGCCTACCGACCTACGGCTTCGCCGGTGGGCGCCTTGACGCCTGGGAGGCGGACGACGCCACCTATTGGGGGCCTGAGGTCGTCGAGATGGGCTCCGTCGCGAGCTTCGACGAGATGGTCAACCGCGACGAGCGCTGGCGCGGAAAGAACGGCGACCCCGACTACGACCTGGAGAACCCGCTCGCCGCCTCCCACCAGGCGCTGATCTACGTGAACCCCGAGGGGCCCTACGCGAACGGCGATCCGCAGGGCTCGGCCAACGACATCCGGGTGACCTTCACCCGCATGGCCATGAACGACGAGGAGACGGTGGCGCTGATCGCCGGCGGCCACGCCTTCGGCAAGAGCCACGGCATGACGCCGGCCAAGGAGATCGGGCCGCCGCCGGAGATGGCGCCGATGGAGGCGATGGGGCTCGGCTGGCACAACCCGAACGGCACCGGCGCCGGCAAGGACACGATGACCAACGGCATTGAGGGGAGCTGGACCCCCGACCCGACGCAGTGGGACAACGCCTACCTGGAGAACCTTTTCAAGTTCGACTGGGAGCAGACCAAGAGCCCGGCCGGCGCCCTGCAATGGACGCCCAAGGACCCAAATGCGCCGAGGACGCCGGACGCCCACGTCGCGGGGCAGTCGCACCCCCTGATGATGATGACCTCCGACATCGCCCTGAAGGTCGATCCGGAGTACCGCAAGGTCTGCGAGAAGTTCCTCGCCGACTTCGACGCCTTCACGCAGGCCTTCTCCAAGGCGTGGTACAAGCTCACCCACCGCGATATGGGTCCCAAGCACCGCTACCTCGGCCCGGAGGTGACGATCGAGGACGGCCTGCTGTGGCAGGATCCGATCCCCGACGCGACCTACGCCCCGGTGGGCGAGGCCGAGGTCGCCACGCTCAAGCAGGCGATCCTGGCCAAAGGTCTGTCGGTCTCGGACCTCGCGTTCACCGCCTTCTCGGCAGCCTCGACATACCGCGACAGCGACAAGCGCGGCGGCGCCAACGGCGGCCGCCTCGCGCTGAGCCCGCAGAAGGACTGGGCCGTCAACCGCCGGGCCACGCCCGTGGTCGAGGCGCTCCGCAGCGTCATGGCCACGTTCAACGGCGGGCGTGACGACGGCAAGCAGGTCTCGCTCGCCGACCTCATCGTGCTCGCCGGCTGCGTTGCTGTGGAGAAGGCCGCCTCGGATGCGGGCATCAAGACGCGCGTGCCGTTCACGCCTGGGCGCGTCGACACCACTCAGGCGCTCACCGACATCGAGATGTTCACGTGGCTGAAGCCGGTCGTGGACGGCTTCCGCAACTACGTCGACGACGGGTTCGGGGCGATGGCGCCGCGCCTGTCGCCGGAGGAGATGTTCCTCGACAAGGCCAACCTGCTGACGCTGACCGCGCCGGAATGGGTGGTGCTGACCGGCGGCCTGCGGGCTCTGAACGCCAACCACGACGGCTCGAACCGGGGCGTCTTCACCGACCGGGTCGGCGTGCTGACGACGGACTTCTTCCGGACCCTAACCGACACGAACCTGGTCTGGGAGAAGGCCGACGCCGCCGGCACCACCTTCGCCCTGAAGGACCGCGCAAGCGGGCAGGCGAGGTTCGAGGCGACGCGCAACGACCTCGTCTTCGGGTCGAACGCGCAGCTGCGTAACATCGCCGATGCCTATGCCGGCAGCGACGGCCAGCAGCGGTTCGTCGCGGACTTCGTCCGGGTCTGGAACAAGGTGATGATGCTCGACCGGTACGACGTGAAGGGCCACCGGCGTCAGGGGCCGATGGCGGCCTGATTGACGACGGACGCGGCAGCGCGCCCCCGTCTCACCACCCGGTGAGACGGGGGCGTCGACGGCCCGACGCCGCCGCGACTGGAACGGGTTCGGCGATTTGATAGCCCGGGCGCGCTGACGCTCACCAGGAGCGACGCCAGCCATGCCCGGAACCGAGATCCGCCTCGCCCTCGACGCGATCCCGATGGAGGGCATGAAGGAGGGGGCGGCCGGGGACGAGACGGTGCTGTTCGTGCGCGACGCCTCCGGCGTTCGGGCGTTCCAGGCCAAGTGCCCGCATCTCGGGGCGCCGCTAGCCAAGGGCGAGATCTGCGGCGGACGCCTCTACTGCCACTGGCACAAGGCCGCCTTCGCACTGACCGACGGAAGCCTGGAGGAGCCACCGGCCCTCGACGCCCTGACGCGCTACCCCGTCCGCATCGAGGGGGCGGACGCCGTCGCGATCCTCACGCCGGAGCCGGCGCCGACGAGGTCGGCGGGCGCGACCGTGGCGAGCGTGCTCGTCGTCGGCTCGGGTGCCGCAGCCGTCGCCCGCATTAAGACCCTGCGCCGCGAAGGCTATCGCGGCCGTATCACCATGGTCGGCCGCGAGGCGCACCCGCCCTACGATCGGACCAAGCTGTCCAAGCAGTTCCTGGCCAAGCCGACCCCGCCGGAGAGGGTGCTGATCGAGCCCGACTTTGCGCAGGTCAACGCGGTCGAGCGGATAACCGGGGAGGTCGTCCGGGTCGATCCCGTCCGGCGCGACATCACCCTGGCTGACGGCCGGACCATGACGGCCGACGCGATCCTCGTCGCGACCGGAAGCCGGGCGGTGGCGCCGGAGTTGCCGGGACAGGATGTCCCCGTCACGGAGCTGGGCGGGGTCTTCACCCTGCGCAACCAGGGTGACAAGCGGCTCGATTACGGCGGCCACACCAAGGGTTTCGACCGGGTCGTCCTGCAGAGCGACCCCGCCGCCCTCGATTTCATCGCCTACTACGCGACGGGCAACTGGGTGACCGCCGCCTGCAGCAACGGCCGCAAAAAGGCCTTCACCGCCTTCCTGCACCTGCTCGGACTCGGGCGCCTGCCCGCGGCGGCCGAGATCGAGGCCGGGGCGGACCTGCCTGCCCTCGCATGCGAGGCCGCCTAGGGTTCGTCCGGCGACCGGTCAGGGCTCCCGGTAAAGAGAGGCCGCCGCGGGCGACATGGCTTGCCCGTCACGGCGCGTTGGCGCACCACGCCTTTGCGCCACGTAGACGGGTCGTGGCCTCCTGTTGCGTTAGCGGTGGAACGTCGGCAGGCGTCGCGGTCCGACCGAACTTCCTGTCGCCTGGGTTTGCTTCCCGAAAGCGGACCGGCTGCGAACCACCCGACCCGGTCATAGAGCAGACAAGCGGGTCCCGACCCAAGCAAGCCGTACGAGAAGCAGTTGGCGCTTCCCGAAAGCGGTCGCTCGTCGGCCGTCCAGCAACTTCGGCTCGGGGTGGTAATCGGACGTTGGCCAGTTGCCAGAAAGCTGACGTTCAACCTTCGGCTTAGGCCGACGCCGTGATCCGCTCTCTCATGAACCAGAGGCGGCCGGGCTCTGCAAAGGTGTGCCGTCGCCCGCTACCCTCGCGTAGGCAACTTCGTGGGCATCACGCGTTCGCGGACGGGCCACCAAGGTCCTGGGCGCGGAGCCCTAACTCCTCGGTCATCCCTGCTCCAGGAGGTTCGTGAAGTTTGCGACGATCACTGGCATCCGGCTGCCCTTTCGTGACGAGGCCATCAACCGGACACGGTAGCGAGCGCCGTTTTCCCCTTCAATCGTCCGCTCGGAGGGCCGGCTCGTCGCCAGCACCATCGGGATCTCGTCCAACAGCCACGTTAGGGGGATCGGCGCCGAGAAGTTGCGCAGGGACCGGCCGACGTCGCCCGGCTGGAGGCCGAAGATCTGCGCCGCGGCAGCGGTGAACATGCGGATGTGGAGATCAGGCGTCAGGAGCACGCTGGCAACGTTCATGCCCTCGAACAACGTGGACTGGTCGTCGCTCATCTGATCGATGGCCTCGATCTTGGACGTCAGCTCGGCGTTCACCGTCTGAAGCTCCTCGTTCAGAGACTGTGTCTCCTCCTTCGAAGCCTCCAGTTCCTCGTTAGCGGCTTGCATCTCCTCGTTGACGGAGTAGAGTTCCTCGTTCGAGGATTTAAGCTCCTCGAGGGACGTTTCGTACTCCTCGATCACACCCTGAAGCCGCTCGCGGGTCACGTTTAGTTCGCGTTCCAGGCTCTGGAACGCCGTGTCCCGCTCATTCGCCTCCAGGGCCTGCCGTTCCTTAATGACGGGCGCAGCGGCTTCGTTGAACACGACCAGGAACAGTGGCTCGGTCGCGCCGGCGGTGTTCAGCGGCTTGACGACCAACGAGATCGTCTGAAGGCGGCCGTCCGGCAGCTCGACGCTGATGCTTTCGCGCACGACCCGGGTGTTGCCCTCGATCGCCTCGCGCAGTGCCGTACGGAGATCCAGCCGCAGGCCCTTGCGCGCCATTGCGGCCAGCTCCCGGGTCGGCTGGCCCGGCACGACCTCCAGATGATCGCCGATCCGCGACGAGTAGTGCACGGCCTCGCCCGTCCGCGTTACGACCGCGTGGGGCGGCGTGAACTTGGCCAGCATCAGCGTCTCGACCGTATGCCGCAGGGCCGCGTGCGTCGTGACGTTGCGCCGGTATGGCTGACCGGCACCCGAAAATATCGGCGTGTCCGGCCCGGACATTGGCGGCAACCGGGCCGGCGGGATCGCGTCGCGGGCCTGGAAGATGCGGTTCCGCTTGTCGATCGTCTCGAACAGATCCTCGAAGCGCGTCACGTTCTCGGCCATCCCGATGAACAGGTAGCCGCGCGGGCGTAGGGCGTAGTGCAGTACCGGCATTAGTTGCTGCTGGGCTTCGACGCCGAGGTAGATCAGCAGGTTGCGGCATGAGACGAGATCGAGCCGCGAGAACGGTGGGTCGCGCAGCACGCTGTGCGGGGCGAAGGTGCAGAGGTCACGCACCGCCTTGGCGACCACCGCGCTGTCGCCTTCGACAACGAAGTGCTGCGCAATCCGTTCGGGCGAGACGGCGGACAGGTAGGTCTTCGGATAGAGCCCGGTCCGGGCGACTGTGAGCGAGCGCTCGTCGATGTCGGTGGCGAAGATTTGCACGCGCGGCGGATCGGCCAGGGTGAGCATGTGCTCGCGTAGCAGGATGGCAAGGGAGTAGACTTCCTCGCCGGTCGAGCACGCCGGCACCCAGATCCGCACGACATCGGTCGCCGCGCGCTCGTCGAGCAGCTTCGGGATGACGTCGGCCGCCAGAGCCTCGAAGGCGGCGGCGTCGCGGAAGAAGTTCGTCACACCGATCAGCAGATCCCGAAATAGCGCTCCGACCTCGGCCGGGTCGGCACGCAGCAGCTTGAGGTAGCCGTCCGGCCCAGCCGCGCCGACGACGCTGATGCGCCGCTGCAGGCGACGCACGAAGGTGCTGGGTTTGTAACCGGAGAAGTCGTGGCCGACCTGCGAGCGCAGGATGGCGAAGATCTCGGTCAGCAGCTCGGCATCGAACTCCCGCGCGACCTGGTCGGCGCGACCATCCTGCATGGCGGGACTATTGCCGGCGAAGTGTGCAGCGATCAGGTCGCCCATCCGTTCGGCCGCCTCGCCGAAATCAACGAAGCCGGTACGCAGCGCGCTGATGGGCATGTCAGGGGTTTCGGGGCCGTAGCCATCCGCGGTCTGGGCCAGGGTCAGGCCGCCCTGCTCCTTGATCGCCTTGACGCCGATGGCGCCGTCGCCGTCGCCGCCGGACAGGATCACGCCGACCGCGCGCGCGCCCTGGTCGAGGGCCAGGGCAGTCAGGAAGATGTCGACCGGTTTGGTCTCACGGACCGCCGGCCCGAGCGGCTTCAACGTCAGCCGTCCGCCTGCGATGCCGATAACGAACCCGGCCGGCATGACGTAGACATGACCAGGTCGGACCAGCTCGCCGTCGGCGGCAGCCTCGACCTCAAGCGGCGTAAAGCGGGCCAGCACATCCGGGAGCAGGCTTTTGTGCTCTCGACTGAGATGCGTGACGATGACGAAGGCGGCCCCGAGCGTCTCCGGCACTCCACGGAAGAA
The DNA here is from genome assembly GCF_008039485.1 of Methylobacterium sp. WL69. Lineage (NCBI taxonomy): Bacteria > Pseudomonadati > Pseudomonadota > Alphaproteobacteria > Hyphomicrobiales > Methylobacteriaceae > Methylobacterium > Methylobacterium sp. WL69. Next base: position 6,879 of record NZ_VRUZ01000067.1, read on the forward strand.
GCCCTGCATCGCTTCGATGCCGCCCGCGGACGCGCCGATGCCGACAATCGGGAAGTGGTCCTGGTCCATCACCACGTTCTGAGCCTTCGGATCGATGCTGCGCCGTTCGATAGGTCCCAGCATCATGCATTCTTGCCGGATCTCGGTGACGGCCGCGCGGATGAGACGTCTTGCGTGGCCTCCTGCACGACGTAGGCGATGCAGCGGGCCCGGGCCTCGGGGCTCTTCAGCCGCGCGAACAGACGGAGCAGCGCCACTACTTCGGCGGTATGATCTAGACCCGCCATAGCGGTTTCGGCGTCCGGTGTCTCAGGTGCGTCGGCCGTGAGGAAGGTCGCGACTGGAACACCCAACGTCCGGGCGATGCGGTCTAGCATACCGGGGCCGTCGTCCTGCGGATTGTCACCGTTCGCCATGCATCTCGCCGATCCCTGTGCCTCGTTGGTCAATGCACTGCGATCCCGGCCACGCGCGGTCCGATCACGTCGGCAATGCGACGACCGACATGATTTAGCACGTGACCGAGGAGCAGACGGGTCTGGGTGTCAGGCTCGTTTTCAGCGGCCTCGTAGGCCTCGATGAGAGACGTCACCAATTGGTTTGACGGGCCGAGGTCGCCACCCGTGCTGCATGCTAGCAGCCCTGCGGCGGTCTGCTCGCGTGAGCGCCGCACGAGATCGCGCGAGACCTGAAGCGTTCGCCGCGTCTCTTCGGCCGCAGCGCGCAACTCACGGGCAACCTCCAGGCAGCGGTCTGCGTGTAGGCGGTGCGTCATGAGCACTCCGATGTCAGCTGCATGCCCGCATGTAGATAACTTCTGGGCGATCGCTACGATCCTGCACACAATCCCTAGATGAGGCAATCCGAAGATCGATTTCGATCGCGCTTGGAAGGATCGAACGTAAAAATCCATTGCGGGTCGGCTTTTCGTATGAAGCGAGCAAACGCCAGTCCCCGCGCTGAGATCCTCGTACTCCATCCAATCATCTACCAAGAAGCGGACCCTCCAGCCTTCTGCAAGGGGTCGCGAGCGGTCTCAGCGGCTATGTCCGCTTACTTGAAACTACTCTCCGGAAGCGGACCGGCAGAAATCCACCCGACCCGGCCGTGGAGCAGGCGGTCCCGACCCAACCCAGCCGCCGGGAACGCGATTTGCGGTTCTCTAAAGCGGTCATTCGTCGGCCGCCACGCAAGTTCGGCTGGGGGTGGTGAGCGGTCCCTGATCCTTCGCCCTGAAGTGGGCATTCCGCCTCTGGGTGATCCTGCGCGAGACCCACGATTTGAACCCCGGTATCGGGCGTGTCCCTATGATCATCTCGGATTATGAATACAAAATATGATTTCGTCTTGAAGCGTCCCAGGTGGATCTCTGCCTCAAAACAACCAACAATGCCAGATTGTCTGGCTGACTTGCAATTTTTAACATCAATCACGTTAGATTGAAGCGACTACGGGAGCCATCGGCTCTCTTAAGCGTAGCGCTGAGATGCATCGGCTCCGCTCTTCATCCCCTCCCTACGCTCTGGTCGTCGAAGGCCATAGTCTCGTACGCATGGACGCCGTGAGCATCCTTGAGGGTGCGGGCTTCAGGGTGCTCGATGTGGCAACTGGTGAGGAGGCCATGCGCCTGTTGGACAAGCATGGTGCGGAGTTCGCACTACTGTTCACCGCCGTGGGCCTCAGCGGCCACTATGACGGGTTCGCGCTGGCCCGCAAGGCCGCTTCCGACCACCCGCATATAGGTATTGTGGTGGCCTCAGGTCATCATATGCCCGCTCCAGGCGATCTGCCGGACTCGGCGTGCTTCATCAAGAAGCCGTTTAGCGCCGATGTCGTTTACAATCACCTCCAGCGTATCCTGCCAGACGATACGAAGCCGGAGCCGTTGAGGTCGATAAGCGAACCTCTCCAGGGCTAAGTGAAGGGTCGTGAGCGATCCCCGCAACTTCGTCCGCTTGGATGCCTTCGCCGACCAGAAACGGACCGGCAGGAAACCACCCATTGCGGATGTTCGTGGCGGGTACCCCGGCCTCAATCCGAAGGGGAACGGCTCTAGCCGAGGATAGGGAGCGTTGGGCTGCTCGGCACCGGTGGGTGCCCAAGGGCAGACAGGATCGCGTCCAGGCCGTCGGTCAGTGCCGCGGGCCCGGGCTGGAGGATGAGGGGCGACTTGATCTCGTGGATGCGCCCCTGAGCTACGGCTGGCAAATTGGCCCAGCCTGCTCGGGAGGCGATGCTGGACGGCACGACCTTCTTCCCACACCACGACGCCAGGATGACCTCGGGCGCAGCCGCCACCACCGCATCGGGCGTTACGATGCGGTCCTTGGCGGCCGCCTGCCGGGCAAGCTCCGGAAAGATGTCGTCGCCGCCAGCGATGCGCACGAGCTCCGACACCCAGCCGATCCCCGAGATGAGGGGTTCGTCCCACTCCTCGAAGTAAACCCGGGGCCGGGGTCGCCCGCGGACGAGGTCAGCCACCCGCGCCAGCCGGACCTCGTAGCTGGTGGCGAGCGTTTCGGCCCGCTCGCGGGCGTCAACGAGGACCCCAAGGGTGCGGATCATCGCCATGATGCCAGCGACGTCGCGCTGGTTGAAGGCATGCACGGCGATCCCCGCACGGACGAGATCCGCGACGATGCCGGCTTGAAGATCGGAGAAGGTAAGCACCAGATCGGGTGCGAGGGCGAGGATCCTCGGTAGGTCCGCGCTGGTGAAGGCCGAAACCCTAGGCTTCTCACGACGGACCTGAGGCGGGCGCACGGCATAGCCGGACACGCCGATGATGCGGTCCTGCTCACCGAGGAGGTACAGGGTCTCGACCGTCTCCTCGGTCAGGCAGACGATACGTTCGGGCGGGGGCGGCGCATGCACCCTCATACCCCCCATGACATCGACCGGCACCCCTCGGATCAGTAGTGGCATGCCACGTTGGTCATGCCACGCCCTCAGGCTGGAACTTGCGACCCGAACCGCCGCTTCCGTAAGGGTAGAGGAAGAAACGTTTCATGCCCGCAGCAGTGATCTTCGATGTCGACGGCACGCTCATCGACTCCGTTCCCCAGCACGCCCAGGCCTGGCAGGATGCCTTTCGCGATTTCGGCCACGATATCCCCTTCGAGGACCTTCGGCGGCAAATCGGGAAGGGCGGCGACCTCCTGCTCCCGGTGTTCCTGTCCGAGGACGAGATGGCGGAGAAGGGCGACGCGCTGGAGAAGCACCGCTCGAACGTCCTGAAGGAACGCTACCTACCGACGATCAAGGGGCTGCCCCAGGTCCGGGCACTCATCGAACGCCTGCTGGCTGACGGCAAGCGGCTCGCGTTGGCCTCCTCCGCCAAGGCGGACGAACTCAAGGTCTACAAGAAGATCGCCGACATCCAGGATCTCATCGACATCGAGACGTCCTCCGACGATGCCGAGGAGAGCAAGCCGAACCCGGACATCTTCGTGGCCGCCTTGAAGCGTCTCGATGGGATCGAGGCAGGCGATGCAATTGTAGTCGGCGACACACCCTACGATGCCGAGGCCGCCGGCAAGGCCGGCATACGAACGATTGGCCTGCTCAGTGGCGGTTGGACGGCTGAGGAGCTGAAGCAGTCCGGCTGCATCGCCACCTACCGGGATCCTGCGGACCTACTGGCCCACTACACGACCTCACCGCTTGTCGGACCGCAGGCCTGAACGTTCGCTTCCTCGGAGCATCTCACATGGGCGACACGATCCCACGACTCTCCGAGGGACCGCACCTACGCACCATCGCCATGCCACGCGACACGAATGCCGCCGGTGCCATCTTCGGCGGATGGACGGTGTCGCAAATGGACTTGGCAGGCGGCACGTTCGCCGCCCAGCGGACGAAGGGCCGCGTCGCGACCGTCAGCATCGACGCCATGCGCTTCCTGCGCCCGATTGCGGTGGGCGACGAGGTCAGTTGCTACTGCAGCCTGCAGGAGGACGGCGAGACATCGTTGGGCGTGAGGATCGAGGTCTGGGCCAGGGACCGCACGGGGGGTGAACCGGAAAAGGTCACCGAGGGAGTCTTCACATACGTGGCCCTGGACAACGATGGAAAACCGCGCGGCAAGAACGACGGCTAGGCGGACAAAACCTAGACCGCGGTCGCTGCCCGCTCATCGAAGGCCCTATAAGGACCATATCGCGCCTGGGGCCGCCGCACCGCCTATCGTCGCGGATGCTTCAGTCTTTGATCGTCGACGTGAATGCGATGCTAAACTCCCAAGCCTAATGAATGGTCCTATTGCCCGTCAGTCGTGGTGGTCGACACAAAGCCTAGGGTGGCGGGGTGGGGGGGGGGCATACGTCCGGTCCGGCATTGCCAAACCTGGGACACAAGGCTCCGCTCTATTCGGCTTGCTAACAGGTTCCGCGGGACGTGAATGACCATCATCGCCGACGCCCCGTCCAACTCGGAGACGGTCTTGGAACCTGCCACGCGCGGCCCAACCCGCCGTCGGTTTGGTGCCACGGCCCTTGCCGTAAGTGCCAGCGCGCTGTTTCTACGCTTGCCGGCGATGGCGCTCCCGGTCACCGATGAAGCCCGGGTGATCGACTTTGATTGGGTCGACTTGTCACGCGCCCGCGCGGTGCCGGCGCGGCTCTATTGGCCGGCCGCCTCGACCCAGAAGGGCACTGTGCCGCTGATCGTGTTCTCCCACGGGCTCGGCGGTTCCCGGAAGGGCTACAGCTACCTCGGTGAGGGATGGTCGGCGCGCGGGACGGCCAGCCTGCATATCCAGCACGTCGGAAGCGACGAGACGCTGTGGCAAGGCAACCCGCTCCTGCTCCTCGACCGCCTCGACGGCGCGGCGGACGAGCGCGAGGCTATCGAGCGGACGCGGGACGTGAGCTTCGGCCTCGACCGCCTGCTTGACCAGACCGGTCCCTTCCACGCCGCAATCGACCGCAAGCGCATCGTCGCGGCGGGACATTCCTTCGGGGCGAACACCACCCTGATCCTCACCGGCGCCCAGGTGATCCGCGACGGGAAGCCCCTTGGGTTTCGCGACCCGCGCTTCACGACGAGTATCGTCATCTCGGCCCCACCCTTCTACGGCGAGAGCGACCTGGCGGCCGTGCTTGCCACCGTCGGTGTCCCCACCCTCCACATAACCACGACGGAGGATACGATCCGCATCCCGGGGCGCTACTCCCCAGTCCAGGACCGCATCGACGTCTTCAACGCCATCCCCACCCCGCAGAAGGCCCTCGTCGTGTTCCAGGACGGTTCGCACAGCGTCTTTACCGACCGGTCCCTCCGAAACGGCGGACCGCTAAACCCCCTGGTCAAGCGCGCGACGATGGAGATCGGCCTGGCATTCCTCGACCTCGTCCATCGGTCAGACCCCGCTCCGATGGACGATTGGAACGTGACCTGGAAGCCGATCCTGGCCGCGGCACCGGTGCCTTTCCCGCCCCCATCGCGGCAAGCGGTCCGTAGACGTCATGCGTGACGCCCGTTTGCACCACCGCTCGACGCGGTGGCCGGAGCGACCTTGTAGGATAGCCACCCCCTACCCGATGCGGATGTCGGCATAGGGCGTCACGGACGCCCAGGCGGGAGCTTCCTTCGTCCTGAACCGTTTGCGCACGGGCATGGCAGTGGGGATCTTGCCCCCGGAAACGGACGGCATGGACGACGAGATCGAGTGGCTGCGGAGCGAGAACCGTCGTTTAGAGATGGAGCTTGCCCGTACACGGGAGAAGAACACGCTTCACGTCAGGCTGCCTGAAGGCGGCCAGCGGACCTCCGGCGCGGACGTCGAACTGCTGTTCACGGCGGCGGAGAAGACCCGCATGCCGCAGATCGTCACCGACCCGAACCTGCCTGATAACCCCATCGTCTTCGCCAACCGGGCGTTCCAGGCCCTGTGCGGCTACTCGGCTGAGGAGCTGATCGGCCGCAACTGCCGCTTCCTGCAGGGCTCTGACACCGACCCGTCGAATATCGCCAAGGTGCGCGACGCCATCGCCGCGCGGCGCGATGTCGTGGTCGAGATCCTGAATTACCGCCGGGATGGCTCGACCTTCCGCAACGAGCTCTACGTCAGCCCGGTCTACTCCCCGGATGGTGACCTACGCTATTTTTTCGCCAGCCAACTCGCCGTCACCCGGTTCCGAACCGAGGAGGGCAAGCTCGCCGAAAGCGAGGCGCGCTACCGCACCCTGTTCAACGCCCTGGACGCCGGTTTCTGCGTGATCGAGCTACGGTTCGACGTCGAGGGCCGGGCGGTCGACTACCGCTTCATCGAGGCCAACGCGGCCTTCTCGCACCACACCGGCCTCGACGACGTGGTGGGCAAGTGGGTGAGCGAGGTGGTCCCCAACCTCGAACGAAGATGGCTCGACACCTACGGCGCGGTCGCCATGACCGGCAAGGCGGTTCGGTTCGAGAGCGGGGTCGTCTCGCTCGGCCGTTGGTTCGAGGTTCAGGCCCTGCGGATCGGTGAGCCCGTCCAGCACCGCGTCGCCCTGCTGTTCAACGACGTCACCAACCGGCAGATGGCCGAGAGCGTCCTGAGGGACACCGCCCGGGAGCGCACTACCGAGCGCGACCTCGTCTGGCGGGCCAGCCGCGATTTGCTCGTTGTCTGCGGCTTTGATGGTGTCTTTCGTTCAGTCAACCCGGCCTGGACCGAGATGCTGGGCTGGTCCGAGTTCGACCTCGTAAGAACCGGGTTTGGCGCCTACGTCCATCCCGAGGACAAGGAGGCCGCGACCGCCGCGTTCGAGCGCCTACGATTTGGCCGGGCCCTAGACAGCCTCGATGTGCGGATACTCACGGCGGACGGCGGTCATCGTTGGGTGTCATGGAACGCCATCCCGCAGGACGACCACTTCTACGCCGCGGGGCGCGACGTCACTGAGCGGCGCGCCCTGGAGGAGCAACTGCGCCAGTCGCAGAAGCTTGAGGCGGTCGGCCAACTTACCGGCGGGGTCGCGCACGACTTCAACAACCTCCTGACGGTGATCAAGTCCTCGACCGACCTGCTCAAGCGCCCGGACCTGCCGGAGGAGCGCCGGCAGCGTTACATCGGTGCGATCTCCGATACGGTCACCCGGGCCGCCAAGCTCACTGGACAACTGCTCGCCTTCGCCCGGCGCCAGTCCCTGACCCCGGAGGTCTTCGACGTCGGCCGCAGCGTCGCCTCGGTCGCAGACATGGTCGGTACCCTCACGGGTGCCCGAATCCGTGTCGTCACCGACGTGGCCTCGAACAAGGACGGGCGTGGGGAGGAAGTCCCCTATCTGGTCGACGCCGACCCGAGCCAGTTCGACACCGCGTTGGTGAACATGGCCATCAACGCCCGGGACGCGATGGATGGCGAGGGCCGGCTGGACATACTCGTGCGCCAGACCTCCACCATTCCTGCGGTGCGTGCCCATCCACTCATCCGCGGGGACTTCGTCGCCGTCTCCGTCCGCGACACCGGTACGGGCATCGCCGAGGTCGACCTCGACCGCATCTTCGAGCCCTTCTTCACAACCAAGGGCGTCGGCCAGGGCACTGGGCTCGGCCTGTCGCAGGTATTCGGCTTCGCGAAGCAGTCGGGCGGTGAGGTGCTTGTCGAGAGCACTCTTGGGATGGGGACGACCTTCACCCTCTATCTGCCCCGCGAGGTGGGACGGTCGGTAGCGGTCGAGGATGACGGCGAGCCCGAGCCCCTGGCCGACGGCCACGGCACCCGCGTCCTCGTGGTCGAGGATAACGAGGAGGTCGGAGCCTTCGCCACTCAGGCCCTTCGGGAACTCGGGTACGAGACGGCCTGGGCGATGAGCGCCGAGGAAGCCCTGTCCACCCTGACCACTTCCCAGGGGTTCGATATCGTGTTCTCGGACGTGGTGATGCCCGGGATGAACGGCATCGACATGGCGCGGGAGATCCGCCACCGGCATCCCGGCTTACCGGTCGTCCTCGCCTCCGGGTACAGCCACGTGATCGCTGAACAGGGAACCCACGGCTTCCCACTCCTGAAAAAGCCCTATTCAGTCGAGGACTTATCCCGCATCCTGAGGCGCGCGGTGACCAAGGCCATTTCGGAAGCCACGGTTCACGGATGACGCCTAGTCGCGCGTGATCTCCGGCAGCGGCGCCTCGGCCGTGAAGACGACGCCGCGAGTACGGTAGTCGATCTCGGCCGTCCCGCCGATCTCCATCGCCAGCGCCCGCTCGATCATGCGCGAGCCGAAGCCCGTCCGCGTCGGTCGCGAGACATGGGGGCCGCCGATCTCCTGCCACTGAAACCATAGGCGCGCCGGGTCCGATCCCTCGACCACGTCCCAGCTCACGATCACCCGCCCGAGGTCCGCGGAGAGGGAGCCGTACTTGACCGAGTTCGTGGCGAGCTCGTGGATGGCGAGGGCGAAGGCAAGGCCCACTCGAGGCGCCAGCCGCAGGATCGGCCCGCCGATCTTGAAGCGGGTGTCCTGCTCCACGCCGAAGGGATGCAGCGCCGCGATGATTACCTCCGTCAGCGTCGCCCAATCGCCGCTGCCTCGCGTCAGCATCTCGGTCGCGGCCGACAGGGACTTGAGGCGGGACTCCATCGCTTCCTGCGCCGCCTCCAGCGACGGGGCGTTGCGAAGGGTCTGACGCGAGATGGACTGAACGGTCGCAAGGGTGTTCTGGATGCGGTGGTTCAACTCGCCGGCAAGGAGGTCCCGGTGCTCCTCCGCGCGCTTGCGGTCCGTGATGTCGAGGCTGATACCGGCAATGCTCAGTGGTGTGCCGTCCGCCCGGTACGAGGCCTGCCCGCGCAACTGGAGCCAGCGGGTCTTACCCTGGGGCGTCAGCAGCCGAACCTCGATGTCATAGTCCGAATGCTCGGCGATAGCCGCATCCCTCGCGGCCAGCTTCCTTTCCCTGTCGTCGGGATGGATCGCCGCCATCGTCTCCTCGTAAGTCATGGAATCGTGCGCCGAGCGACCAAAGTTCTCCTTGAAACCCTCGGACGCGATCAGGCGCATCGTGCCCAGGTCGAGTGACCATGTCCCGAGGCGACCTGCCTTGAGGGTGAAGCGCAACCGCTCCTCGCTCTGGCGTAAATCCTGCGAACGTTGCGCAGCCTCGGCCTCCAGGGCATCGCGATCCGCCTGGAGTCGGACGAAACGTTCCTTCTCCAAGGTGACGTCGAACTGCGAGGCGAAGAAGTACGTCAGGTCGCCGTCCGCATCGAACACCGGCGAAACGAGAAGGCGGTTCCAGAAGACGGTGCCGTCCTTGCGGTGGTTGCGAAGGTCGAGCTCGATGGCGGTGCGCCGCTCGATGGCATCCCGGAGCCGTGCGACCTCGTCCTTATCCGTCTCCGCCCCCTGGAGGAACCGGCAGTTCCGACCGAGGATCTCGTCGCGGCGGTAGCCCGTCAGCTTGCTAAAGGCGTCGTTGACGAAGACGATGGGATTATCGGGCAGACGCGGGTCGGTGATCAGCATGGGCATACGCGTCGCCCGGACCGCCCCCGCGAATGGGTCCGAGCCTGCTACGTGGCGGGTGATCTCCGCATCGATGCGGGCGTCCTCGGTACGATCCGACACTATCCTGGGAAACTCGCATTGGCCGAGCGTGGGCGACTTGGGTTTCTACGTCGATACCCCGTTCCACCAACGTTGGAAGGGCTAAATCGCGCGAACTTCGAAACGTGACCATTCGGCTCAGGTAAAGGTTCCGCCGAGCGTTCCGCGAAGTCGCTTCGGCATCCGTTCTGTCTTGGGAGTCAGCGACGACGTTCATGGGATGGGATGACGAGCGCCTCAATGAAGTTGCGGAGCTCCGTTCGTCGAAGGTCCTTATCGGTGACCTGCTCATCCAATCCGAGTCGCCACGCCAAGTCGCGTCGACCGGGCTCACGGTGGAGGGCCTCGACGAGATCGGCATGTTCCTCGACTTCGCGCTGGCTACGCGCCAACCCGCTCTCGACTAGGTCGTCCGCTTGCCGCCTGAGGGCCCCCGTGACCTCGTCGAGGCCGATCTCCGGGTGGTACTGCACCCCCCAGAACGTGCCGCCGTCGTGTCGGATCTCCGCAGCCTGGACAACGGTGGACCGATTGAGCGCTAGTAGCGTCGCCCCGTCAGGCAGGGTCTCGACCTCGTCCGTATGGATACTCGGTGCGTCGTACGAGCCGGGCCGTCCCTTCAGTAGCGGATGGCACCGTCCGGCATCGGTGACGACGATGCGTCTGGCAAACCCCGCCTCGGGACCGTTCCGGTTCTTACGGACCGTGCCGCCGGCTGCGACGGTCGCCATCTGCAGGCCGGCGCAGGAGCCGAAGGAAGGTGTCCCGGACGAGAACAGGGCATTCATGAACGCGAGGGAGCGCCTGACCTCCGGCGTGTCCTCGTAGAGAGACAGGGGCGAGCCCGAGAGGAAGACCGCATCGTATACGCCCAGGCTCTCGCCCTTCGGGAATGTACTGTTCGCGTCAGCGGGCATGACGCGATGGCAAACGGCCCCTGGCGCAAGGAGAGCTAGGATCTCGACGTAGGTCTCGCCCGACGAGCGCCCAACACTGCCACGGCGCTTCTCACGGGCTTCCGGAGGCTCGCTTTCAGCGACGAGGAAACGAAGTCCTGATGTTGATGCCTGCAAGGCCGTGGCGCTCCGGGGAGCCATTCCCCGGGGACCCGAACTGCTGGCAGAAATCTGCGTTCCGGGCCGGGCGGACCTGCCGCAGGTGATGAGGACGTGTCGAGTTGAAGCACTCAGATGCAGGAACGTCGGGTTCCAGCCGCCGTTCGCTTTCCGTTTAATCGGGACAACCAACTTGGCGCGCTTCGGCTATCACGCTTCCCACGAGCAATACGCGCCCTCCACGCTTTTATCGCATGTCCAATCAGCCGAGCGTGCCGGCTTCGCCTGTGCGATGTCGTCGGAACACTTCAAGCCATGGAGTAACGCCCAGGGCCACGCCGGTCATGCCTGGTCCTGGCTCGGTGCCGCGCTCGCGACCACGCAATTGCCGTTCGGCATCATCACGGCGCCTGGGTATCGCCACCACCCCGCCGTCCTCGCCCAATCGGCCGCGACCCTATCCGAGATGTTCCCGGAACGCCTCTGGCTGGCCCTGGGAAGCGGCCAGCGGTTGAACGAGGACATCACGGGCATGCCGTGGCCGGAGAAGGCCGAGCGCACCGCCCGCCTTAGTGAGTGCGCCGCGGTGATCCGGGCGCTGTTGGACGGCGAGACCGTGACGCACCGAGGCCGGGTCACCGTGGTGGACGCCAAACTGTATTCCCGCCCGGCCAAGGCACCCCTCCTGCTGGCCGGCGCCGTCACTACTGAGACGGCCCGTAAGGTCGCCACATGGGCCGACGGTCTCGTCACGGTGGGCATAGAGCCGGGCAAGCTCCGTCCCGTCGTCGAGGCCTTCCGCGCGGGCGGGGGCGAAGGCAAGCCCGTCTTCCTCCAGACGAAGGTGTGCTGGGATATGGACGACGGGCGGGCCCTCTCCGAAGCCCACGGGCAATGGGCCGCCAACATGCTTGAGGGCGACGCCAACTGGGACCTGCGCACGCCGGAGGACTTCGAGACCGCGTCGCGCTTCGTACGTCCCGAGGACGTTCACGGTTGTGTCCGCGTGTCCTCTGATCTCGGGCGCCAGACAGCATGGCTCGCCAACCTCGCGGAGATCGGCTTCGAGGAGATCATCGTCCATCAGGTCGGCCGCAACCAGGATGCCTTCATCCAGGCATTCGGCAGCCGTGTTCTACCCCAGCTTCGCGCCTAGTCGCCACGCACCCTTCGCCATCCTCGGAGCCATCGATTGTTGAAGCCGTTTCCCCGCACTGGCGGGCCCGTCGAACGCGAGGACGGATACCTTCCCCTCGAAGCCTATGCCGCCCTCGGTGAGGGCCGGTCCGTGGCCCTGTCCGGTGCCGACGGCTCAATCGATTGGTGGTGCTGCCCGAACCTCGATTCCCCACCGCTCTTCGACCGTCTGCTGTCCCCACTTGAGGGGGGCTACTTCTCTGTCACGCCCGATGCCCCGTTTACCGCCGAGATCGGCTACCGCGACGGAAGTAACGTCCATGAGACCGTGTTCACCACGGCGACCGGAAAGGCGCGCCTGACCGAGAGCCTGAACAGCGGGCCGGCCGGGCGGTTGCCATGGGCGGAGCTGGCACGTCGCATCGAGGGGATCGAGGGGCGTGTCCGCTTCCGGATCGAGCTCGTGTTCGGAACTCGGGGCGACACGGCCGGACCATTCCTCTCGTCGAACGCAAGCGGCACGGCCTTCCACGTCGCCGACCTTATGGGGCTATTCCGCTACAGCGAGGGCATCCGCATCGATGGCGAGGATGACCATGCGATCAAGGCCAGCGTCGAGGTGTCGGCGGGGCAGCGCGAGACGGTGGCCATCGTTGCCGGCGAGCACGAGCCACTCGTCGTCGCCCCAGTCGCGGACATTGACCGACGCATCGATGGCTCCTGCGATGCCTGGCGCAACTGGACCGAACGCCTTGGCTACGCGGGGCGGTACCCGGAACAGGTTGGACGCAGCGCCCTCGCCCTCAAGCTGCTGCTCTACTCCCCCACCGGCGCCATCGCCGCCGCGGCGACGACCTCGTTGCCGGAAGGTATCGGAGGTAAGAAGAACTACGATTACCGCTACGCCTGGGTTCGGGATGCCGGCTACGTCATCAAGGCGTTCCTCCGCCTCGGGGCCCATGCCGAGGCCAGCGCCGCGTTGACTTGGCTCGTCCGCCACTTGGAGGAGCACGGCGCCCAGGTCCTCTTCACCTTGAACGGGGAGATGGTCTCGGAGGAGGAGGAACTCGACCTTCCAGGGTACCGGAACTCCCGCCCGGTCCGAACGGGCAACGCAGCAACTGGCCAGCACCAGCACGGCATCTACGGCGACATCTTCGAGACGGCGGAGCGCTTCGTTACCGGGGGTGGCATGCTCGACCTGCGCAGCGGTGCGTTGCTGGCGCGTCTTGCCGACGAATGCGCCGAGAAGTGGAAGATGAAGGATGCTGGGATCTGGGAGCTTCCAGAGCAGCAGCACTACACCGGCTCCAAGATCAGTTGCTGGCAGGCCCTGGCCCGGGCCGTCGAGATGGCCGAGAAGGGCTATCTGCCGGGCACCTGCAAGGACCGTTGGGTCCGGGCCCGCGACCGCGTAGCGGACTGGATCGAGGAGCATTGCTGGTCGGAGGCGAAGCAGGCCTACGTGATGTATCCCGGCAGCGATAAGCTCGATGCCTCCATGACCCTCGCTGTCCGGTTCCGATATGGGAGCGCCGACCGGTTGCGGGCGACCTGCGAGGCCATTGACCGGGAGCTCGGTCGAGGTCCCTATCACTACCGCTACTCGGGCGTGGATGCCGAGGAAGGTTGCTTCCTCGCCTGCACCTTCTGGCTCTGCGAGGCGATGGCCCTTCTCGGGCAGAACGATCAGGCGTCGGAGAAGTTCGAGGCGGTGGTCGCAGCATTGGACCGGAACTCCGGCACCTATGCAGAAATGGCCGATCCCCAAACAGGCGGGTTCCTCGGGAATTTGCCACAAGGATTGACCCACTTGGCCCTGATACAGGCGGCAGCGACCCTGTCGGGACTGGACCTTTAGAACTATGAACCAAATGCCGGCTGGCGAGACCTTCGGCGCTTAACCGCGGCGGGCCTCGCCATCCGACGATAATGGGTACGAGGTACTTTGCCATCGCCCCTGAGAGAGGATGACCAGGCAGCGTGAGCTGGACTATGATCAGACCGCGTGTTGTATCGCTTTGATGACGTCCGAGGCGTTATATGGCTTGGGCACGAACAACCCGTGGTCCGGAACCTCTTCGTCCGTGAACCGATGCCGTCCCGAAGTCAGAACCAGCCGGATGTCCGGCCAATTCTCGCTGACCCGCTCGGCGAGGGTGACGCCACACATGGTTCCCGGCATATCGACGTCGGTAAACAATACGCCGATGTCGGATCTCCGATGCAGGATGTCCCAGGCCTCATCGGCATGACGGGCCGCAACCACCGTGAAGCCCGCATCCTCAAGCATGTCGACGGCATTCGAGCGTACGAAATCGTAGTCCTCAACCACGAGGACGACCGATGCTTCGAGGGGGCGCTTCGTCGGCATGGGCGTTCAACAGACAGGCAACACTTCGGTTGCAATCCCTGGGCGGTAGCTTTTCCGTTACCGCCTACCGTCCGGTGTCCATCACCCGGCGGCGCCGCGTCGTGACCTTGCGCAGGATGCGCGAGAGCTGCTCGACCGAGTACGGCTTGTGCAGCAGGTCGAGGCCGTCAGTGCCGTTCTGCGCCAGCACGTGGCTGTAGCCTGACGCCAGGACCACCGGCAGGCCGACGTGCCGAAGCCCGATCTCCCGGGCCAGCTCGACGCCGTCCATGCCGGGCATGACCACGTCGGAGAACACGACGTCGAAACGGTCCGGCGCCTTCGCGAGCTCAGCCAAGGCCTGCCGTGCGTCCATCGCCCAGACCGTCTCGTAGCCGAGGTCGTGCAGCGTCTGGGTCGCGAAGTTGCCGACATCCCGGTTGTCCTCGACGAGAAGCACCCTGGTGCCGTGTCCGTCCATCAGGGGCGCCGGGTCCGCATCATCGACGACGGCCGGCGCATCCTTGGCGGCGCGGGGCAGGTAGAGCGTGAAGGTCGTCCCCTCGCCGATGGCGCTCACGACGCGGACCTCTCCGCCCGACTGCTTGGCGAAGCCGATGACCTGCGACAGGCCGAGGCCGGTGCCGTGCCCCACCTCCTTGGTGGTGAAGAACGGCTCGAAGATCTTGTCGAGGATGCCGGCGTCGATGCCCGTGCCGGTGTCCGAGATCGACAGGGCGACGAAGCGCCCGACGACCCTGGCATGGCTCCGGTCGCCGGGAATCGCAGCGACGTTCCGGACCGAGATGGTCAGTTTCCCCTCGCCGTCCATCGCGTCGCGGGCGTTCACGGCCATGTTGACGATGGCGGTCTCGAACTGGCTCGGGTCCGCGTCGATGAGGCAGGCCTCGTCGGGCAGGCGCGTCACGGTGCGGATGCGCGATCCCGTCAGGGTGCCGATCATCTCCTCGATGGTCTCGACGCTTCTGGCGGCGTCGAACACCGCGGGCTTGAGCGCCTGCCGCCGGGCGAATGCGAGGAGCTGTCCGGTCAGTTTGGCTGCCCGCGTCACCGTGTCGGAGATCGCACCGATGTATCGCTGACGCCGTTCCTCGGGGAGGTTCGGGCGCTTCAGCAGGTCGGTCGACGACATGATGACGGTGAGCAGGTTGTTGAAGTCGTGGGCGACCCCGCCGGTAAGCTGACCGACGGCCTCCATTTTCTGGGCCTGGCGAAGCGCGTCCTGGGCCCTGTCGAGCTCGGCTGTGGCGCGCACGCGCTCCGTGATGTCCTGGGCGTGGTGGAACGCGCCGAAGATCCGTCCGTCACCGTCCCTGAGCGGGGTGTACGAGACTTCCTAGTACGGCTTGACGATGCTCGGGTCGCCGAACTCCTCGACAACGGTGAACACCTCGCCGGCCAGGGCCCGCGCCATCAACGCCCGCATGACGTGCGCCTGGTCCTCCGTGAACAAGTCCGGGAATATGTCCCCGAGATTGACGCGATAGCCGAATATCCGATGGAATTCGTCGCTGTGCGCCTGGTTGAAGGCGATGAGGCGGAAGTCATGGTCGAAGGCGCAGATCGGCGCCCTGTCGGTTTCGACGATGGTAGCGAACAGGTCGCGTTCAGCGGTGCGCGCGGCGAGCGCCGCTTCCCGTTCCTTCTCGACCGTGACGTCACGCCCGGTGCAGTAGACCAGCCCGTCCTCGGGCACGCCGATCCACGAGATCCAACGGTAGGACCCGTCCTTGCGGCGGTAGCGGTTGGCGCATCCGACCGCTGGCTGGCCGTCCTCGATCCGTTCGAGGCCGACCCGGGTGCGCTTGACGTCGTCGGGATGAAGGAGATCCCAGATCGGCGTCTGCGCGATCTCCACATCCGACCATCCCAACAAGGTCTGCCAGGCCGGGTTCGAGGTCACCAGGTAGCCGCGCCGGTCCAGGGCGCACATCAAGTCGGGGGTAAGCGTCCACGTCCGCCCTCGGGCCTGGGTGCGCTCGACGACCTCACGTTCCAGGTCCGCGTTGAGGGTACGCAGGTCGGCCTCGGCCTGCCTCAGCACGGTGACGTCGTGAAAGACGCCGATCATCCGCAGGTGCCCGCCCTCGTCCTGCAGGGGCTCGCTGGAACTCAGGATCGTGCGCGTGGTGCCGTCGGGCCTGGTGACGCGATAGTCGGCCACGACCTCTGTGCCGTCGACGGCCGCCGCCTCGGTGAGGGCATGGGCACGTTCGACGTCGACCTTCTCCAGGCGGGAGAACACCTCGTCCTGGTGCACCGGTCCCTCCGGCGCGAGCCCGAAGATCTCGCGGCTCCTGTCGTCCATCTCGACCGCGCCGGTGACCGTGTCCCACTCGAAGATGCCGAGGCGTGCGATGTTGACGGCCATCGACAGGCGGGCCTGGCCTTGGCGGGTGGCCGTCAGGGCGGTTTCGAGACGCCCGTGCCCGGCGGAGAGCGCCTCCTGTGCCCGTGTCCGGCAGAAGGATGCGAAGATGCGGCCGGACACGTCGCGGACGAGGGACTCCTCCTCCTGGGTCCACCGTGCCGGCAAGGCCCGCTCGATGTGGACGATGGCGGCGAGACCGTCTTCGATCATTACCGGCACGCACAGGGTAGTCCGGTCCGGTTCGCCCTGACGATATGGGCCGGGTGTCCGACGTCAGCACCTGTGGGACAGAATGAGGGTCTTCACGAACGGAGGATGGCTGGTTCATCGTAGCCCCTGAGGAGCGAAGATGAAGCAGACATCCGGACCGGCCAAGAAGCCGGCAGAAG
>NZ_VRUZ01000068.1:0-23544 GCF_008039485.1 Methylobacterium sp. WL69
CGCAACGACCAAGGCGAAGTTGTGGAGGCGGGACCCGTGGCGCGGTGCCCCGGAGCCCGCGAAGGGCGAGACTGAAGAGCTAGGTCCGGGGGCAAGAACCAGGCCGGCGCCGTGCACCGGCACGCCCCCGCCCGACCGTCTGCCACTCCGGCTCGCGCTTCGCAATCGGCCGGCCCGGCGCCTTCCTCATCAAGAGTACGTTCCCCGTCCTAGAGTGCCTTGCCCGTCCGGGATGATCGATCCACCCCGTCTGGTTTTCGCCAAATCCGCAGCGTAGAGAGGCGAAACCCTAAGTATCCCCGCCCCGCGGGGCCCGATCGTTCGAGGACTTGCACCGATGCCCCTCTTCCGGAAAGCCAGCGCCACGGTGCTGCTCGCCGCCGCCCTCGGCGGCTGCCAGGCCCTCGGCGGCGGCGCCGGCGTCATGCCGGAAAGCGATGTCGGACCGCCGCCGTCCATGCGCGGCGCCGTGCCGAACGCGGCGGGCCCGCGTTCGGCGGGGGTCGATGCCGACGGCAACACGATCCAGACGACGCCGACCCGGCGCCTCGACCTGCCGCGCTCGGCCGGCGGGACCACCCGGGCGGCCGCGTCCGAGGAGCGGCGCATCCGCCGGGAGGACCTCGAAGGCAGCTCGGAGGGCCGTTCGAGCTCCGGCGGCGGCATGACCCCGAGCCTGGGCTCGGGCGGCGTCGGGGTCGGCGGCAAGTTCTAGGGACCACCGAAGTCCGCGCCGCCGCGGGCCGCTCAGGCGGCCACGCGGCGGCGCCCGCCGTAATAGTCGTCGAGGCGGCCGCCGAAGGCCGGATCGCCGAAGGGATCGTCCCCGGCCCCGTGGGTCGGCGCACGCGCCAGGGTGTCCTTGTCGATGTGCACGACGTAGCCGCCGAGCTCGACGCTGTAGCGCAGGGACCGCCACGGCAGGGGATGGTAGCTCTCGCCGAGGCCGAGGAACCCGCCGAACGACAGGACGGCGTAGGCCACCTGCCCCGAGACCTTGTCCACCATGAAATTGTGCACCGTGCCGAGGTGCTGGCCCTCGGCATCGTAGACCGCCGTGCCCTCGACCCGGTCGGAGGCGATGAGGCGCGGCGTCTCGTCGATGGCCACGCCCTCCGCCGCGGGATCGAGTTCCAGGGACCCGGCGGGCCGGATGGGGCGCTCGCTGGGCAAGTGATCGCCGGGCGTGCGAGCGCCGGGCGTGTGGTCGCTGGGCAGGTCTGTCGGCATCGGCTCGCTCCACGGTGGGATGTTGAACGCGAAAAACGCGCGAGCGCCCCGCCCTGGTTCCCCCGAGACCGCTGGTCAGACGTAGCCGGCGCTGCGCGGCACGTCCGGCTCGAGGCCCGGTTCGGCGGCGATCATGGCGCCGAGCCCCCCGATGAGGGTGACGGCCGCGGCGAGGGCGAGGGCGAAGGCGGACAGGATCATGGGACGACCCTCCCCGCGATGGCTTAACGCTTCGTTGCCGGGGGCGCCCCGGAACGAAAAGCGCGTTGCGGCGAATATTTTTGCGGCGGCCGTCCCTGGGGACAACGGGACGGCCCGTGCGTGCGCCGCGACCGGGCCGGCCGGTGCGCCGCGCGGGCCGCGCCGGTGGTCGCCCCGGACCGACACGCCGCCGCCCGGCCCGTCGCGGAGGCGGGAGCGGCGGAGATAACCGTTCCGGATCAGCGGCTTGCCCGCGTTGCCCGCGCTTTCCCCCATGGTCCGACCGACCCGAAGGCCGGGGCCGCGCCGCCCAAGTACAGAGGGCGGACCGACCAAGGTCTCAGACGCCACGGCACCGCACTGCACCCCCCGGTGGGCATCGAATCCTGTTCATAGCCCGCGCTCCCTGTGGACGGCGTCCAAGCACAGGGCGGTTTTCCCTTGGAACGGTCGCGGCACCGCTTAGTTGTTGCAGCTATGCGCTCCGAGGCCTCGTGCCGTGGGCGTACCGGCGCTCGCAGCCGAACCTTCGGAGGAAACCCATGGCAAAGACCACGACCAAGAGCCCGGCCAAGGACGGGGCCAAGAGCGCCGACAAGAGCACCGACGCCGCGGCCGAGAAGCCCGCCAAGGGTAAGAAGGTCGCCGCCCCCAAGGCGGAAGGGGCCAAGCCCAACGCCCTGCAGCAGCCGCTGAAGCCCTCGCCGGAGTTGGCCGCCGTCGTCGGCGAGGCTTCCCTGCCGCGCGGCGAGGTGGTGAGCAAGGTCTGGGAATACATCAAGAAGCACGAGCTGCAGAACCCCGAGAACAAGCGCGAGATCCTGGCCGACGACAAGCTCAAGAAGGTCTTCGGCAAGGACAAGTGCACGATGTTCGAGATGAACAAGCATCTCGCCGCCCATCTCAAGTCCGCCTGATCCCAACTCGCCTGATCCCAAGTCCGCCCGGACCGATGGATCGTCCTGCCGGCCCCGCGCATGGGCCGGCGGACGCGGCCGGCCCGAACCGCCGCGACCTGGCGGGACTGGCCGCCGGTGGCCTCGCCGCTGCGGGCCTCGCAGCGACGGGCCGAACGGCCGCGGGGCGGGACGGGTCGCCCCCGCCCGTGCGGATCGCCATGCTGCTGTTTCCGGGCATGACCGCCCTCGACGTGGTCGGCCCGCAGACGCTCCTGGCCGGCCTCGCCGGCCCGCAGATCCACCTCGTCGCCGAGCGCCTCGGCCCGGTGGCGAGCGATACCGGCCTCGCCATCGTCGCCACGGCGGATTTCACGAGCTGCCCGCGCGACCTCGACGTCCTGTTCGTGCCCGGCGGCGACGGTACCCCCGGCCAAATGCGGGACGCGCGCCTCCTCGCCTTCCTGCGCGACCGGGCCGAACGCGCGGCCTGGGTGACGAGCGTGTGCACGGGCTCGCTGATCCTCGGGGCAGCCGGCCTGCTCACGGGCTACCGGGCGACCTCGCACTGGTGCGTCCGCGACAGCGTCCTTCCCCTCCTCGGCGCCATCCCCGTGGACGCCCGCGTGGTGTTCGACCGCAACCGCGGCACGGCGGCGGGCGTCTCCGCCGGCCTCGACTTCGCCCTGGCCCTGGCCGCCCGCCTGCGGGGTCCCAACCATGCCCGCACGAGCCAGCTCGTGGCGGAATACGCGCCGGCGCCCCCCTTCGAGGCCGGCACGCCGCGGGCCGCGGGCCCGGCCATCACCCGCGCCGCGACCGCGATCCTGGCGGACCTGGCCGACGGATCGCTCGCCGCCGCCCGGGCGCGCCGGGACTGAGCGTTCGGTTCGGCGGGCGGGAAGAGTCCGGTTCGGCAGGCGGAATGAGCCCCCGCAACCCGCTGGTGTGCCGGGGAATTTGCGGTAACGTCGCCAGCTTCCCACGAATGTCCAACAGCGAGACGATGCATGGCCGGCGGTTTGGCGGACGACCTCATCCGGACGAAGTCCCTGGAGCGCCTGAACTCCGACGCGGAGGGCGGTGAGCACAAGCTCGCCCGCACCCTCGGCCCCTGGAGCCTCATCGCGCTGGGCATCGGCGCGGTGATCGGGGCCGGCCTGTTCTCCCTCACCGGCATCGCGGCGGCCGAGCATGCGGGCCCGGCCGTGGTGATCTCCTTCGCCATCGCCTCCATCGCCTGCGCGTTCGCCGGCATGTGCTACAGCGAGCTCGCCGGCATGATCCCCGTGGCCGGCTCGGCCTACACCTACGCCTACGCCACCATGGGCGAACTCGTCGCCTGGATCATCGGCTGGGACCTCGTCCTCGAATACGCCGTCGGCGCCGCCACCGTGTCGGTGAGCTGGTCGAGCTACGTCACCCGCTTCCTGCGCGACACCCTCGGGATCAATCTGCCCCCGAGCCTGGTCCACTCGCCGTTCGAGACCTACACCGTCGATGGCGTGACGGCGCACGGCCTCGTCAACCTGCCGGCGATCCTCATCATCGTGGCCGCCTCGGCGCTGCTGATGATCGGCATCCGCGAATCCGCCCGGGTCAACGCCGTCGTGGTTCTGATCAAGCTCGCCGTGGTGGCCGTCGTGGTCGGCGTCGGCCTGTTCTACATCAAGGCGCAGAACTACGTGCCGTTCATCCCCGAGAACACCGGCACCTTCGGCGAGTACGGCTGGAGCGGGATCATGCGCGGCGCCGGCGTGGTGTTCTTCGCCTATGTGGGGTTCGACGCCGTCTCGACGGCGGCGCAGGAGGCGAAGAACCCCCAGCGCAACATGATGATCGGCATCCTCGGCTCCCTCGCCATCTGCACGGTGATCTACATCCTGTTCGCGGGCGTGCTCACCGGCCTCGTTCCCTATGCGCAGATGAAGGGCGACGCGGCCCCCGTGAACACCGCCATCGCGCAGACGCCGTTCCCGTGGCTGCGCAGCCTGGTGACCCTGGGCGTCATCGCGGGCTTCTCCACGGTGATCCTGGTGCTGCTGCTCGGCCAGAGCCGGGTGTTCTACTCCATGAGCCAGGACCGGCTGCTGCCGGGCTTCTTCTCCAAGATCCACCCGACCTGGAAGACGCCCTACCGCTCGAACCTGTTCTTCATGGTGTTCACGAGTTCGCTCGGCGGCTTCCTGCCGATCTCCCAGCTCGGCCACATGACCAGCATCGGCACCCTGCTGGCGTTCATGCTCGTCTGCGCCGGCGTCATCATCCTGCGCCGGACCCAGCCCGACGCGCGGCGCGACTACCGCACGCCCCTGGTGCCCCTCGTGCCGATCCTCGGCATCGTCAGCTGCTTCGCCATGATGGTATCCCTCGACGGCGAGACCTGGCTGCGCCTGCTGGTCTGGCTCGCCATCGGCTTCGTGATCTATTTCAGCTGGAGCCGCCGCCACAGCCGCATCGGCCGCGAGGAAGCCGGCGCCTGAGGCCCGCACGATCCCGGGCGCGGACCTCGCGGCAAACCCCCACGTAGGCACAAAACCGTCGCCGGGACACCGGAGGACCGGTCCGAACTCCCGCGCCGCCTCCGGCCTCGGCGCGGCCTTCGACGAGGTCGTGTCCCCAGGCTCATCCGGTCCGGGGCGCCATCGCCTTCTCCGCCGCCCAGGCGGGGCTCCGGCATCTTCGGTGTCGAGTGGGCGCCGGCGAAGATGCAGGCGGCATTCACAATCGAACTGATATCGATGTCGGACCGTTGATCGATGTGATGAGGGAGATAAGGCGCGATGAAGTCTGTTTTGGCAGTAGCGGCCGTTGGCCTGAGCCTGATCGGTGCGGTCGGCGTGGCCTCGGCCCAGTCGTATGGCGGGCGTGACTCCGGTTATGGCGGGGGTTATGGCGGGCGCGATTCCGGTTACGGCGGACGTGAGTCCGGCTATGGTGACCGCGATTACGGGCGCCGGGGACGCGACGACGACGACCGGGGCCGGGGCTCCCGGGGACGGGATTCGGGCTACGGCGGCTTCGACGAGAGCGCCTATGTCCGGTGCAACCCCGACGTTCGCCAGGCCCTTCGCAACGGGCAGCTGACCTCGGCCCTCGCCCATTATCAGAAGTTCGGCCGTCGCGAGGGCCGGCGGCTCAGCTGCTGAGCCGGACCGCGAACCGTTCGACGACGGGCCCGCCGTGGCGTGAGCCCGGCGGGCGCCGGTGTTCGGGGGCTGTCGCCCCCGCCACCGGGCTATCGTCCTCCCCGAACCGGTCGGGACTCGTCCCGGGAATCACCCGATCCTCGCCGAAGACATTTCCGCGCAAAAGACAGTCCATCGGACGTTTCACACGCCGAACACAGAGTTTCCGGCCCTGAAATCGAGACATTTACTTTATTGCAGACCCTCGTCCCGGTACTAGCCTGGTGCGGATCGCGCCCCGGGACTCGCGTTTTTCAACTCCTCCGAAGCAACCGTTCGCCCGGGTCTTCCGGTGACCCCGGTGAGGCGCCCGATTGCCGCGATGTTGGGTCCACCGCATCCACCGCGCGGTCACGGACCGAACGATTGCCGAATTATCCCGATACCTATTGCTACTTGTCCAGCGACTATTCTGCGGGATAAGGAAACGATGTGACATGAACATCACGCGCCCAGTCATTCAGCAGTTTAGAGCCTGCTGAAGCTGTCAGGTTGAGCGTGACGGTATTGCCCTGTCCGCGCCCCTTCCGCCATGAAAGCTGCACACGCCGCCCGAAGATGGCGGGTGCGAACATGGTTTTGGGTCGGGGAAGAACGATGCGTGCGCTGCGGTACAGCCTCTTTGCTTCAGTAGCTTTGCTACCGTGCGTTGTTCAGGCACAAAGCACGGTTTCCTTGAGCGAGATCAGCGTTGTTGCAACCACCCCGGTCGGCGTCGCTGCCGGGAATGGCGCCCCCAGCGTACCGGTGCTCCAGGCTCCGGGTGGAACGGCCCTGCAGGTTCCGGACACCGCGCGCCTGCGCGGCGGTGCGCTGCCCCTCAACAAGATCCCCAGCACCGTCGAGACGGTCACGGCCGCCGACCTCAACTTCGACCGGGCGACCTTCAACGCCGTCGAGACCCTGGCCCGGCGCGTGCCCGGCCTCAACCTCTCCGACAGCCAGGGCAACAACAACCGCGTCGACATCAACTACCGCGGCTTCCAGGCCTCGCCGGTGACGGGCGTGCCGCAGGGCCTCGCCGTCTACCAGAACGGCGTGCGCATCAACGAGGCCTTCGGCGACACGGTCAACCTCGACCTGATCCCGCAGGTGGCCATCAACCGCATCGACGTGGTGACCGGCAACCCGGTCTTCGGCCTCAACGCGCTGGGCGGCGCCATCAACATCCAGATGAAGAACGGCTTCAACTGGCAGGGCACCGAGATCACCGCCCTCGGCGGGTCGGACGGCCGCATCGCCGGCTCCCTCCAGCACGGCAAGATGATCGGCCCCTGGAGCATCTACTTCGCGGGTGACGGCCTCAACGACCGGGGCTGGCGCTACGAGAGCCCCAGCACCATCGGCCGCGTCTACGGCGATGTCGGCTACCGGACGCAGGATTCGGAATTCCACCTCATCGGACAGATGGCGCGGACCTATTTCGGCGCCGCCGCCGCGACGCCGACGGACTTCACCCACGTGGAGCCGCGGGCGATCTTCACCTACCCGCAGACCACCACCACCGAAGTCGGCACCATCCAGCTCACCGGCCGCGTCGATCTCTCCCCGACCTGGGACATTTCCGGCAACGCCTACTTCCGCCGCTTCAGCCAGAGCTACATCGACGGCAACGACAGCGATTTCGAGAACTGCAGCACGCGTTCGAGCTTCCGCGGCCGCCTCTGCTACGAGGATGACGGCTTCAGCCCCGCCGCCGGCCAGTCGCAGCTCGCCTTCCGCAACCAGTTCCTGATGCTGGGCCGGGGCGCCCCGAACGGCATTCCCTTCACCGCGGGCGTGCCCTACGGCACCCTCGACGTCACCAAGACCGAGGCGACGGGCTACGGCGGCACGCTCCAGGCGGCCAACCGCGACCGGGTGTTCGGCTTCAACAACAGCTTCGTGGTCGGCGGCTCCATCGACGTCGCGGATTACGGCTACAAGTCGTCGAGCACCCTCGGCGTGATCAATCCCGACCTGTCGGTGACGACGAACCCGATGACGCCCGCCTACGGCACCGTGCCGGGCCTCGGCACCGACTTCCTGCGCACGGCCGCGGCCTTGGGCATCGCGCCGAGCTCGGTCACGGGCTCCAACCTCTACATGGGCCTCTACGCCACCGACACCATCGACCTCACCGACGCCCTGTCGCTGACCGCCGGCGCGCGGCTCAACTTCGCCCGCATCTCGAGCCAGGACCAGACCGGCTTCTCCCCCGACGTGACGGGCACCCACTACTTCAACAAGATCAACCCGGTCGCCGGCCTGACCTACCGCTTCGCCCCGGGCCTCAACCTCTACGGCGGCTACTCCGAGTCGAACCGCGCGCCGACCCCCCTCGAACTCGCCTGCGCCAATCCGCTCCGCCCCTGCCTGCTGCCGAACTCCCTGGTGGCCGATCCGCCGCTCAAGCAGGTCGAGGGCCAGACCTACGAGGTCGGCTTTCGCGGTGCCCTGCCGAACTTCTACGATGGCGGCCTCGTCAACTATAAGGTCGGCGCCTTCCGCACCGACCTGACCAACGACATCCTGTCGCTCGCCACCCCCGGCAACGCCGCGCGCGGCTACTTCGTCAACGTGCCGGCGACCCGTCGCCAGGGCGTCGAGGTCGGCCTCGAATACGCCTCCGACTGGCTGACGGTCTACGCGAACTACGCCCTGATCGATGCCACGTTCCGGTTCAACGGCACCCTGTCCTCGCCGAACAACCCGTTCGCCGACGACGGCGCCATCAACGTGGTGCCGGGCAACAAGGTCCCGCTGATCCCCGACCACCAGTTCAAGGTCGGCTTCGACGTCGAGGTGCTGCCGCGCTGGCGCGTCGGCATGGCCATGCAGGCCTTCTCGTCCGCCTACTATCGCGGCGACGAATCCAACCTGAACCGCAAGCTGCCCGCCTATTACGTGCTCAACCTGAACACGAGCTACCGGGTCAACCGGAACCTCGAACTGTTCGGCTACGTCACCAACCTGACGAACAACCGCTACACCACGTTCGGCACCTTCTTCGAGCCGGGCCTCGTCGCCAATCGCTACCCGGTCAACGACGTGCGCACCACCACCCTCGCCCAGCCGCTCTCGATCTACGGCGGCATCCGCTACACCTTCGGCGAAGCCCCCGCGCCCATGCCGGAGCCGATCCTGCGCAAGTACTGAGGGACGCCCCGCCCGCGCCGACGACGCGCCATCCGGCCCTCACCGCTTAGCGGTGCAAGGCCGGAGGGAAACAAAAAAGGCCGGCCTCCGAACAGGGGCCGGCCTTTTTGTCGTTTCCGGCCCGTGAGGCACGGCGACAAGACGCGCCCGCCGATTCCCACCGGCACGCCGCAAATCCTGCGCACGGGTGCGCTTCGGGATATCCGTCGGCACGGCATCGCGCCGTGGGGGGACATCGTGAAAGGGGAGATGAAGCCGCAGCTCCGACTCACGGCGCAACGGGTTTCGATCATCCGGGTTGATCGCAAGACTGATCACCTTGGATCTGGTCGCCCATGGCCGTCCTCGGTGGAGCCGGATCTTTCAGGAAGGACCGCCCGATGACCCTCGATGCCCGAACGATCTACGTCACCGCCCTGAAGAACACGCACGCCCTCGAGTTGCAGGCGCTCCAGATCATGGAACGTCAGGTCAAGCGCCTCGAGAACTACCCGGACATGGAGGCCGCCCTGCGCCGCCACATCCGGGAGACCCATGGCCAGCGCGACCGTCTCGAAGAGGCCCTGGCCTCCCTCTCGGAAAGCCCCTCTGCCCTGAAGGAAGGGTTCTTGGGGTTCGTCGGCAACATGATGGCGATCGCCCACGTCCCCGCTCAGGACGAGATCCTGAAGAACGCCTTCGCGAACCAGGCCTTCGAGAACTTCGAGATCGCAGCCTACACGTCGCTGCTCACCCTCGGCGAGGCCGCCGGCCAAACGGCCCACAAGGCCGCCTTCACCATGTCCCTGCGCGAGGAGGAGGGCATGGCCAAGGCCGTGGCCGATCTCGTGGCGCCCACGACGCAGCGCTACCTCGATCTCACCCTACGCGGTGAATCGGCGAGCCACTAAGTGGCTTTGCGGTCCATCGCGTTTGGTGGGCCGCACCTTCTCGTCCTGGCCCCGCTATCCGTCGGCTGGGGCCAAGGTCCCATCGCGTTGGATCGGCGCCATCTCAGCCCACAGAGACGCCGGAGTTGCGGCCTTCGAGCGATGCGAAGCGCCTGAAGGCGCGCTCGATGATGTCCCATGGCTCCGCGACCGTGCGCGTCGCCTCGGCCCACCGGATGGGCTTGCGCGATGCGGTAGCAGCGAGCTGAAAGGTTGGTATACAGGGAGATGGCTGGACCGTTCGTCGCCATGAACCAACGACGCGGTACTGATATGGACCGCGCGATCTCGATCCGGCATCTGAAGTATTTGGTGGGTGCACAAGGGTTCGAACCTTGGACCCGCTGATTAAGAGTCAGCTGCTCTACCAACTGAGCTATGCACCCTCGCCTTGCGGCGGTCGCTGCGGCCCACCAAGTCCGCCGCGACGAGGTGGCTGATAGCAAAGCCCCCCGGGGGTGTCCACCCCCGGGGGGCGATTTTCTCGACCCGGCTAAACCTGGGCCGGGGACTGGGCGTGCAGGCGCACGGCCGTGGCTTCGAGCTTGTTGAGGGCCGAGAGATAGGCGCGGGCCGAGGCCACGAGGGTGTCGGGATCGGCGCCCCGCGCCGTGACGCTGCGCTCGCCGCTCTTGAGGCGCACGGAGACCTCGGCCTGGGCGTCCGTGCCTTCGGTGACGGCATCGACCTTGTAGAGTTCGAGCTCGGCCGCATGGGGCACCAGGGCCTGGATCGCGTTGAACACCGCATCAACGGGGCCGTTGCCCTCGGCTTCCTCGGTGATCACCCGGTCGTCGATGGCGAGCTTCATGGTGGCGCGCTGCGGCCCGTGGGTGCCGGCGATCACCGAGAGCGAGACGAGGCGGATGCGGTCATGGGCCGTGGCGAGGTTCTCGTCGACGAGGGCCTCGATATCCTCGTCGTAGACGTGCTTCTTGCGGTCGGCGAGGGCCTTGAATCGCTCGAACGTGTCCTGCAGCCGGTTGTCGCTCAACGTGATGCCGAGCTCCTCCAGCTTGGCGCGGAACGCGGCGCGGCCGGAGTGCTTGCCCATGACGAGCGAGGTCTTGGCGACGCCGACCGAGGCCGGCGTCATGATCTCGTAGGTCTCGGTGTGCTTCAGCATCCCGTCCTGATGGATGCCGCTCTCGTGCGCGAAGGCGTTCCGGCCGACGATGGCCTTGTTGTACTGCACGGGGAAGTTCGTCGCGTGGGAGACGAGCTTGGAGGCCCGCGTCAGCATCGTGGTCTCGATGCCGGTCTCGTAGGGCATCACGTCGCCGCGGGTGCGGATCGCCATGACGATCTCTTCCAGGGCCGCGTTGCCGGCGCGCTCGCCGATGCCGTTGACGGTGCACTCGACCTGCCGGGCGCCGCCCTCGATGCCGGCCAGGGAGTTGGCGATGGCGAGGCCGAGGTCGTCGTGGCAATGCACCGAGAAGATCGCCCGGTCGGAATTCGGCACGCGCTCGCGCACGGCACGGAACATGGCGCGGTACTCGTCAGGCGTGGCGTAGCCCACGGTGTCCGGCAGATTGATGGTGGTGGCGCCCGATCGGATCGCCGCCTCGACGCAGCGGCACAGGTAGTCGATGGGCGTGCGGGTCGCGTCCATGGCCGACCATTCCACGTCCTCGACGAGGTCGCGGGCCTGGGCCACGGTCTTCAGGATGATCTCGATCACCTCGTCCTGGGATTTGCGCATCTGGTGGGCGAGGTGGATCGGCGAGGTCGAGACGAAGGTGTGAATGCGTCCGCGCCGGGCGTGCCGCACGGCCTCGCCGGCGCGGGCGATGTCGGCGGGGATGGCGCGGGCGAGGCCCGCCACGGTGGCGCGCTTGGCCCGCCGGGCGATCTCGGCGACGGCCTCGAAATCACCATTGGAGGCGATGGGGAAGCCGGCCTCGATGATGTCGACGCCCATGGTGTCGAGGAGGTCGGCCACCGCCAGCTTCTCGTCCAGGGTCATGGTGGCGCCGGGGCATTGCTCGCCGTCGCGCAGGGTGGTGTCGAAGATGAGGACGCGGTCTTTCGGCGTCGGGGTGATCTCGGCGGTCATGGGGGTGATCCTGTCGTGGCGCGCGGTCCCGTCCATGGGGACGCGACGCCTGGAAGAACGGCTCCGGCCCGAGGGCGGAGCCCGGCGTGATCGAAACGGCGCCCCCTGAGAGCCCAGGCGCGCGCCCGGACGGCCCTCAGGGGCGGATAAGGCGGAGCAGCGTGGCGGGGAGCGCGCAGGACCGCGCGGCCGCGAAGGCGGCGGCGGTACGGCTGGTCCTGGAGCCGGCGCTGGCCAAGGCTCGCTCTCCCGAAGGGCAACGGCAAGGGGCAACGGCAAGGCGGTTCGAAGGCCGGCCGGTTGCGGATGCGGGTTTCCTACCCCCCGACACCACGATTGACAAGTATCCGTCCGGCGCGGGCCGGGCGGCATGGCGACCTCATCGCGTCCCCGTGATCGCCATAGGACGGGGTTCGGACATCCGGCGTCGAAGGATAGGCCGCACGACCATTGCCTTGCCCATCCGCCGGCCTAGCTTCCGCTTCGTGCTCCGGTGATGCGCGATGATCTCATCCGTCCCCCGCACAAGAAGAAAACAAGAGGAAACGTCCCCATGCCCCGTTCGATTCTGCGCGGTCTCGCCCTGCCCGCCCTCGCCCTTCTTGCCGGTACCGCCCCGGGCTTCGCCCTCGACGTGACCAAGACCATCGACGTTTCGGCTGCACCCGCCAAGGTCTGGTCGACCATCGGCGACTTCTGCGGCATCGGCCAATGGCACCCGGCCATCGAGAAATGCGTCCCGTCCATGGATGGCGGCAAGCCCCTGCGGACCCTGAGCCTGAAGGGCGGCGGCACCATCGTCGAGTCGCAGACCGCCCGCGACGACGCCAAGATGAGTTACACCTACGCCATCGTCTCCGGGCCCCTGCCCGTGAGCGATTACAGCTCGACCCTCATGGTCGCCCCCAAGGGCACCGGCTCGACGCTGACCTGGACGGGCAGCTTCAAGGCCAAGGGCGCGCCGGACGCCGTCGCGACGGATGCCATCGGGGGCATCTACGAGTCCGGCCTGAAGGCCATCGCGGACAAGACCAAGTAGGACGGCCGCCGTCGCACCACCGGCCGCGCGACCTCCAGGTCGCGCGGCCCCCCGGGACGCCCGTGAAGGTGTCGGCGCGCGCGGTTCTTCGCAGCCGGAGCGCCGCATCCGCGAAGTCGGCCGCGACAGACATCCGGTAGAACAAATCGCCATTTACGCGAAATTTACATCCAGGACGTCATTCTGGCATCCCGCTCCGGCGGCCGAGCAACGACCCGAGGCGCCATGACACCGGCCAACGACGCGATCGGACCGCATGCCGTCGCGCAGGTCCGCCGCGCGATCCAGGACAACGTGTCGAGTCTCCTGGACCTGAGAACCCATTTCACCCGGCAGATGGCCGCCCTCGAGGAGACCGAGCGCAGGGTCAGGCTCCTGGCCCTGCGGGAGGCGAGCCAGGTTCTCGGCGGTGCCCTCGACGATCCGTCGGAGCACGCGGCGCTTCGCCGGAATGGCGAACTTCAGGAGGAGACCAACCGGGCGTTTCGGGAGATGCAGGCGACCCACGCGGCGATCCTGGCCCAGATCACGGGCCTGCTGGCCGACAGCGAGGCGCTGTACGAGGCCACGTTCCCCTGAGGCCACCGGCTCACGGGGGGCCGGGGACCCCCGCCGTGGCGAAAATCCCCCGCGCGGGCGGCGGTCCCACGGTTGACCGGCTGCGCCCCCGGGAGCAAAACCCGGCATCGTTCAAGCTATGCCATTGTCGAGGACAAACGTGGTGTCACCGCAACGCCTGAGCCTCGGGCTCGCTGCCCTCCTGGCCGTCAGCCTCGTCGGCGCCTGCAAGCCCGGCCCGTCGGCGCCCGCGATCGTTGCGGCCGCCCCGGCCGCTGCGGTCGCCCCGGTCCCGCCGACGGGCAGCGGCTGCGGCCCGACCATCGCCCGGACCCAGGCCGTGGTGGACAGCGATGTCGCCACCGGCAACCTCAACGCCCCCGTGGGCGAGCGCTTCAGCGGCGACCTGCGCCGGGCGGCCGAGGCCTGCCGGGCGGGCCAGGAGCGCGAGGCCCTCGGCCTGCTCGCGGCGGCCAAGGCGCGCTACGGCTACCCGTAGCCGCGGCGCGCGCCGGCCTGATCGCGAAAGGCCTGGCGAAGGTAGGCGCGCACGAAGCCCGGCATGCGCTCGGGCCGGAAATCCGCGGGCGAGCGGACCGCGAAGAAGCCGGCGAGCTCCGGTTCGGCCTCGGCCGCCCGGTGCCGCGTCATCCGGGCGACGAGGGCGGCGGCGTCCTCGGGGAACGCCACGGGCCGCAGGAACGCGTGCTGGCCGGCGCCGCTGACGAGCACCCACCCGTCGGCCGCATCGGTCGGGAGGGCGAGGCCGGTCTCCTCCAGGAGTTCGCGGGTGGCGCTGCCGACGAGGTCGACGCGCCCGCCCGGGCGCACGTCCGAGCCGTCGGGCGTGCCGCAGGGGAAGTAGATCTGGTCGGCATTGGCGGTGTCGCGGCCCATCACGCCGAGGATGGCGGCGCCGTCACGGGACCACGGCACCACGGCGGCGAAGGCGTTGGTGACGGACGGGTCGGGCGAGCCGCTGTCCCGGAAGGTCAGGAACGCCGAGAACCGGGTCTCGAACAGCGCGACGGTGCAGGCCCCGTCCGCCACCCGGCAGGCGCGGGCGAGGAGGACGCGGCCGTCGAACAGGGCCGGCTTCTCCGCGACCCGCCGCTCCCAATGCGCCGCGATCCGCGCCGCGTTGTCCCGCGCCCAGGCCCAGTCGTGGGTGACGAGGCGGGCGTCGAGGCGATGGAGGCGCGTGAGGGTGAGGCCGTCGGGGTTCGGGCCGTCAGACATGCAGGCGTCCTTCGCTGACGAGGACCGCCGCGCCGCCGATCTCGATGGCGCGGAGCGTGCCGGCCGCGATGCCGAGTTGCACCCGGATCTCGCTGGGGCGGCCCATGGCGGCGCCCTGGTGCAGGACGAGATCGTGGGTGCCGTCCCCCAGGGGCTCGAACTGCATCATCACGCCGGCGAACGCCGCCGCGGCCGAGCCGGTGGCCGGGTCCTCCGGCACGCCGAGATGGGGCGCGAACATCCGGGCGTGGAAATGCCGGGCGCCGTCCGGGTCGGGGGTGTAGAGGTAGAGGGCCGCCGGCTCGCCGAGGCCCGCGAACGCCGCCGGATCGAGGGCGGCGTCCGCCAGGGCCTCGGGCGACGCCACGGGCACGAACAGGAAGCGCGGACCGAGGCTGTGCCGGCTCGGCACGTGGCGGCCGAACCCGATGGCGCCGGGCGCGAGGCCGAGGGCGCCGGCCAGCGCCTCCGGCGCGGGGCCATCGCCCGAAAACTCGGGCAGGACCGGCATGCGGAAGCGCGCCTGCCCCCTTCCGTCGCCGGGCTCGACCACGCAGGACAGGGTGCCGATCCCCGCCTCGAGGCCGAACGCCACGGCGTCCGTCAGGCCGGCGCGCGCGTCCCGCAGGGCGAGCAGGATGGCGGCGCCGAGGGTGGGGTGCCCGGCGAACGGCAATTCGGCGCGTGGAGTGAAGATGCGCAGGCGCGCCCGGTGGCGCGGGTCGTCGGGGGGCAGCACGAACACCGTCTCGGACAGGTTGAACTCGCCGGCGATGGCCTGCATCGCCGCGCCGTCGAGGCCTTCGCAGTCGAGGACCACGGCCAGGGGATTGCCGGCCAGGATCGTGTCGGTGAACACGTCGAGGGTGGCGAAGCGGCGAGCCATTTTTCGTAAATCTCCCATGGACTTGCCCCCTAGACCGGCTCGACCGGAAAGGTCTCGCTCGGGGCGACGAACTCGTCCTGCGCCGCCACCGTGAGGATCTCGCGGGAGCCGGCTTCGGCCGTGCGGCGCAGGAGGCCGTAGATCGAGGCGCCGGCCATGCCGAGGGCCAGGGCCGCCGAGCCGGTGCGGGCGTAGTGCACGAGGAACAGGGCCGCGATGGCGTCCCCGGCCCCGTTGACGTCGAGGGCGAGGCGCGGCGTGCGCAGGAGCCAGAACTGGCCGCCCTCCCCGGCCAGGAGGTCGATGGCGCCCGGCGGTGTCGCCTCGGTGGCAAGGGAGGTGACGAGGACGACGCGGGGCCCGAGGGCGTGGAGCGCCGCCACCGCCGCCTTGGCCTCGTCCAGCGTGCGCGACGGCAGGCCCGAGAGGTGATCGAGCTCGAACTGGTTCGGCGTGGCGATGTCGGCGAGCCTAAGGGCTTGATCGCGCATGAATTCCGGGATTCCGGGGCGGACGTAGATGCCCCGGTTGGTGTCGCCCATTACCGGATCGCAGGCGTAGAGGGCGCGGGGGTTGGCGGCGCGGACGGCGGCGACGGCGTGCACGATACTGGTACCGATATCGGCTGAACCCATGTAGCCCGACAGCACGCCGTCGCAGGTGTGGAGGACACCGCGCTCGGCGATTCCCGCCACGAGGTCCTCGATGGCCGGGCCGTCGAAGACCCGGCCGCGCCAGGCGCCGTAGCCGGTGTGGTTGGAGAACTGCACGGTGTGGATGGCCCAGACCTCGACGCCGAGGCGCTGCATCGGAAACACCGCGGATGCGTTACCGACGTGGCCGTAGGCGACGTGGGACTGGATCGACAGGATGTTCAAGCGGGCCGGTCCTCCGGGTTAAAGCCTTCCCTTATCTCGTTTTTCGCGAACTCGCACGCCCGGACCCTCCATGGACTTCGCCGCCCTCAAGACCTCGACCCTCGCCTTCGTCGAGGCGC
This sequence comes from Methylobacterium sp. WL69, assembly GCF_008039485.1. Lineage (NCBI taxonomy): Bacteria > Pseudomonadati > Pseudomonadota > Alphaproteobacteria > Hyphomicrobiales > Methylobacteriaceae > Methylobacterium > Methylobacterium sp. WL69. Next base: position 16,361 of record NZ_VRUZ01000068.1, read on the forward strand.
ATCAGGCCTGGACGCCGCTCATCGTCGGGGTGCTGGCGTTCTGCGAGTCCCTGGCCTTCCTGTCCCTGCTGGTGCCCGCCACCGTGCTGCTCCTCGGCATCGGCGCGCTCATGGGGACGGTGGGGATTCCGTTCGTGCCGGTGATGCTGGCGGCGGCCCTGGGGGCGGCCCTAGGCGATTGGATTTCCTACGAATTCGGCAATTATTACAAGGAGGGGGCCAAGCGCATGTGGCCGCTGACGCGCTACCCGGCCATGGTGGCGAGGGGCGAGGCGTTCTGCCTGAAATGGGGGGCCGGCGGGGTCGCCATCGGGCGGTTCTTCGGGCCGGCGCGGGCGGTGGTGCCGCTGATCGCCGGCATCTTCGGGGTCAGGCGCCTGCCGTTCCAGGTCGCGAACGTGCTCTCGGCCGTCGTCTGGGCGTTCGTGATGCTGGCGCCCGGCGCCGGATTGTTCAATTATTTCAAAGGCTAGTCTCGACCGCGCGGCGGGGTCGCAGGTGACAAGCGGGGCGGGGCCTGATTTCTAGGGGGTCCGTCCCGATTCGGAACACCCATGTCCGCAGCCCTCGCTCACGCGATTCTTCCCGTCGACCGGCGTCAATCCCCCACCGCGCTTCACGTGCAACGGGGCGTGCGCCGGCTGTATTCGGAGCTCGGCCACGTGACGATTCCGGAGTTTTCCCTGGCCAACGGCCGGCGGGCCGACGTCATCGCCCTGTGTCCGGCCGGTCGCCTGACGATCATCGAGATCAAGTCGAGCGTGGCGGACTTCCGGGCCGACCGGAAATGGCCGGATTACCGCGATTACTGCGACCGGTTCTACTTCGCGATTCCCGACACCTTGTCGACGACCCTGACGCCGGACGATGCGGGCCTCATCGTCGCCGACGCGTTCGGGGCCGCGATCCTGCGGGACCCGGCCGAGCACGTGCTCAACGGGGCGCGCCGCAAGGCCGTGACCCTGCGCTTCGCCCACAACGCGGCCCGGCTGCTGCACGCGCTCGCCGATCCGGGGGCGATTCGCGAGGGCGTTCTGTAGGCGTCTTTAGGATAGGCCGGAGACGAAAAACCCGAAAGAAATCAACCCGCTAGGGTGATCTCGCCCTCCCGGACGGCGCGCTCGCCGGTGCCGGACTTGATGCGGTAGAACGGCTCGCCGGTCTGGTCCTCGGGGACGAGGCGGACGATCTCGAACACGTCCCCCGTGTCGGTCTTGGCATCGGCGTAGCCGAGGCGGGCGCGGCGCACGCGCTGGCCGAGCTTGAACTTGTGGGACATGGGAGTCTCCTGTCTTGAGCGGCGCGACAGCGCGCCGTGCGTGGGACCGTGGACCGGTCCGCGGGGTGCGGCGTGCGCCGGTCCGTCCCATGCATGGAACGGGCGGCGCGCGGCGCGGACCCCGGATGCGCCGCGGCTACTTGCGGGCCTTGGCCTTGCGCGCCGCGTAACGGGCATCGCGCTGGGCCTTCTGCTCGAGACGGGCGGCGGCGGCCTGCTCGATCTTCTCCTCGGCGGCCCGGATGGCCTCGGCGGCGAGGCGCTCGCGCTCGGCGTCGGCCTCGGCGACCCGCTGGGCTTCGGCGGCGGCGCGGGCTTCGTCGCGGGCGCGGGTCCGGATCTCGCGTTCGCGGACGATCTGCTCGCGCTCGGCCTTGCGGGCGAGGACGGCGGGATCATCGGCGGGGGGGCGGTCCCGGAATCGGGCGAGGGCCGCCTGACGGGCTTCGTTGGCCGCCTTGAGGCGGTCGGTCATGGAGTTTTCGTTGAATTGGCTCACACACGATCCTGGATTTGCGCCGGCTCGGTCCGAAGGGACGAGCATTCCGCCGGCAAAAGACATCGAGTCAGAACGTAAGAAGCCGCTCCCCGAACGGGGAGCGGCCCTTTGAGACGTCAGGCCGGTGGTGCCGTTCAGGAGACTCCGAAAAGTCGCCCGAGGCCACCGTCAGGCCTGAAGTGGTTCAGGCGGTCTGGAGATTGCCGGCGGACTGCTTGCCGCTGCGCTTGTCGGTTTCCATCTCGTAGGAAACCTTCTGGCCTTCGGCGAGGCCGCGCATGCCGGCGCGCTCGACGGCCGAGATGTGCACGAACACGTCGTTGCCGCCGTCATCCGGCTGGATGAACCCAAAACCCTTTTGCTCGTTGAACCACTTAACAGTACCGACAGCCATCGTATTCCTTCGCCCTTGCGGGCTTATATGTCAGAGGTCCACGCGATCGTGCGCGGCCACCTCCCGACCTGTCCAACGGACGAGATTTGAACACCCCGATCCGTCTCCGGATCGAAGCGCTGAACTCTCGGGGTTTGGACTGGTTTTTTGTTTGTACGCGCTTGTTGGGGATTTGGCAAATCTCGCCCTAGGCCTCGAAATGATTTGCAATGATTTTTTGATCAGGAGCTTGGCAAGGTCGCCGACGCTCCACCTTCCTATCCAACGCATCGAACCATGCGCTCCCCAGCCCTAAAAACTTTAAGTTGTTAACTTGACTGATGCCCTCCGAATTGGTGTATCAGGAAATCGCATAAGGCTACAAAAACCGCAGAACACTGTGCTCGCTACGCAGTAACATTAGTTTATAGGGAGATAAATTTTAATGGCTCATAATATTACTTCGGGATGGCTCAACGCATTCAATGTAATGAAAAATAATTTTACGCTTACAAATGATGCGATAGGGGTTTTTGCCATCAACTTACGGTTTGATTTAGATGATATTCAAACGATAGTTAGCGAGTCCATTACTGGCGGCGGCGACGACAAGAAATGCGACGTAGTTTACGTCGATAAAGAGCGCCAAATTGCTGTAATAGCACAGTGCTATATTTCTCAAAATCAAAAACCAGCGGCTCCTGCCAATAAGGCCTCTGATCTGAATACGGCACTCACATGGCTTTTATCGTCAGAACTCAAAGAACTTCCTGATTCATTAAAGGGCCGAGCGGATGAGCTGCGGTCCGCAATAACATCTGGTGATATAAGGCAGTTCTATATCTGGTATGTTCATAATCTTCCTTGTTCAGAAAATGTAAAGAAGGAGCTGAAAGCTGTCGAAAATACCGCTCGAGCAGCGCTGAATAACTTTCCTCAAGGCGCTGATATAAATATTTTTGCAGAAGAGATCTGCGATGCGCGTTTAGACCGCTTGTATGCTCAGGCGGAACGGGCAGTCATTGTCACCGATGAGATATCAACCACTATTTCAGACGCTGTCGAAGTAAAAGAGGAAGACTGGAAATCCGTTGTAACAACGGTCAGAGGAGACTGGCTGTACGATCTATATCATAAATATAAAACCGACCTATTCTCGGCAAACCTTCGTGGTTATTTAGGATCTCGAGAGAGCGACTCAAATATTAACAACGGAATAAAAGGCACGTGCCAGGAACAGCCTAAAAACTTTTATGTTTATAACAATGGCATTACTGCGCTTGTTCTTGATTACGAGCTCGGAAAACGCACAAAAAAGGGTAGAATTCTCAAGATTACGGGGATATCTATCGTAAATGGGGCTCAAACGACTGGATCTATTGCCAACATTGGGGAAAGACCTTCGCCAGATTTACTTGTCCCAATCCGGTTTGTGCAAGCATCCAAAGAATCGCTTGTTTCCAGCATCGTAAGATTCAATAACTCCCAAAACAAACTGCAAGCAGCTGACTTCCGAAGCACTGACCAGATACAGGAAAGACTTCGACTAGAGTTTGATTCTGTTCCGGACGCCGAATACGAAGGAGGCAGAAGGGGAGGAGCAAGTGACGCGATTAAAAGAAGTAAATTTACTTTGCCATCCTACACTGTTGGACAATCACTCGCTGCATTCCATGGAGATCCTGTTACCGCTTATGACAAAAAATCAGAGTTATGGACTAATGAAAAGAATTACCGGCAGATTTTTACCGATCGTACGACAGCGCGCCATATAGTTTTCTGCTATTCTCTATTAAGTGCGCTTAACGAGAGAAAGAACGCGCTTTCTCATAGAATGAAAAATGAGCCTAGTTCTGTGACCACGGTGGACCAGAACATTCTAGGATTTCTGACGAAGAAGGGATCGGCATATTTGCTGGTACATGCAATCTCTCAGTGCATGGAAACAATTCTTTCGAAACCAATTCCAAACAAGTCTGATCTTCAGTTTAACAAAAACGTAAGTCCCGCGGCGGCTGAAAAATTATGGCAGCCAATCATAGATATGATTCTATCTATTTCGAATCAGCTTGATCTAGCTTTTTCGAGAAATAGAATATCAAACGAAAGCGTCTCGAAGACTGTGCCGAATTTTGTAGGAGTAGTATCTTCTATAAAACATCTACAAAAAGAAACCTTTGAGAAATTTTCTTCAAGCGTTCGATCTTCTTAGCAACGGTCAGATTTCAGTCGATTACAAGGTAGTTAAATCTAACTCGACCTTCACCACCCCCCCATCCTCCAAATCCGGCCGGGTGGTGAAGCCGAGCTGCTTGCAAACCGCCAGCATCGGCCGGTTCTCCCGCAGCACCGTCCCCTCCACCCGCGAAATCCCCTCGGCTTTCGCCCAATCGATCATCAAACTCATCAGCGCGTGGCCCAAACCGGTGCCCTTGCGGTCGCCGCGGATGAGGATGGCGTATTCGCCGCTGTCGTGGTTGGCGTCGGCGTGGAGGCGGACGGCGCCCAGCATGGTGCCGGCGGCGTCGATGGCCACGAAGGCGATGGCGCGGGCGTAGTCGAGCTGGGTCAGGCGGGCCAGGAAGGCGTGGTTGAAGTCGCGCACGGGGGCGAAGAAGCGCAGGCGCAGGTCCTCGGCGCTCACGGACTGGAAGAAGGTGAGGAACAGGGCCTCGTCCTCGGGGCGGACGGGGCGGACGTGGATCGCCTCGCCCCGGAGGGTGAGGTGGCGCTCCCACTCCACCGGATAGGGCCGGATGGCGAAGCGCGGGTGGGCGGCGCCCCGGCCGGGCGGCGCCGGGGCAACCATGACGCGGGCGTCGAGGGCCAGGGCGCCGGCGGCGTCGGCAAGCAAAGGGTTGATGTCGAGTTCGCGCACCTCCGGGCAATCGGCGGCGAGCTGGGCGAGCTTCACCAGCACCAGGGCGACGGCGTGGCGGTCCACCGCCGGCACGTCGCGGTAGGCGGCGAGGCGCCGGGCGACGCGGGTGCGGTCGATGAGCTCGGAGGCGAGGCGGAGATCCAGGGGCGGCAGGGCGAGCGCCCGGTCGTCGATGACCTCGACGGCGGTGCCGCCGCGGCCGAACACCACAACGGGGCCGAAGGTCGGGTCCTCGGCGAGCCCCGCGATGAGTTCGCGCTGCTGGCCGCGCCGGATCATCGGCTGGACGGCGAAGCCGGTGATGCGGGCCTCGGGCCGGAGGCGGCGGGCGCGGACCAGGATGTCGGCGGCGGCGGCCCGCACGTCGGCCTCGCTCGTGAGATCGAGCCGCACCCCGCCGACGTCGGATTTGTGGACGATGTCGGGCGAGACCACCTTGAGGGCCACCGTGCCGCCCTGCGCGATGATCTCCCAGGCGGCGGTGGCGGCGCCGTCCGCGTCGGGGGCGAGGGTCAGGGGCACGCTGGCGATGCGGTAGGCGGCGAGCAGGGCCGCGACGTCGACGGGGTCGAGCCAGGTCTGGCCGGCCTGCACCGCGCGGTCGACGATGGCGCGGGCGGCGGCGACGTCGGGGGAGAACTCGCGCGGCAGGGAATCCGGCGTGCGCATGAGGTCGTCCTGGGCCTCGCGGTAGCGCACGAGGTTGAGGAAGCCGTCGATGGCGTCGGCCTCCGTGGCGAAGCCCGGGATGTTGGCCGCCGCCAGCACCGCGGCCGCCTCCGGGTCGTCGCCGATCTGCGCCACGAAGATCGGCTTCTTGCGCTGGCCGCCCTGACCTTCACTGCTCTTGCGGACCCGCGCCACGGTCCCGGCCAGGGCTTTGGCCGTGGCAGCGCTGCCCGAGCGGGCGGTGGGGACGTGGATCGCCAGCACGGCGTCGTGGCCGGGGGCGGTGAGCAGGGGCTCGAGGGCGGCGGCGTAAGCCTCGGGTCCGGCGGCGATGCCGAGCTCGACGGGGTTGCCGGCGGCCAGGGTCCCGCCCCGGTCGGCGAGGCGGTCGGCGGCGAGCGCCGCGATGCCGCGGCCGTTGCCGAGGATGGCGAGGCGGTGGCCGGGGAACGGGCGCTGGCGCCCGAGGGTCTCCACGGCGGCGAACATGGCATCGAGGCTGTCGACGCTGAGCAGGCCGGCCCGGCGGAACGCGGCCTCGTAGACGGCGTCGGGCCGGGCCAGCGCCCCCGTATGGGTGACGCTCGCCCGCGCCGGCGCCCGGTGGCGCCCGGCCCGCAGGACCACCACGGGCTTGGCGCGGGCCGCCGCGCGGGCGGCCGACATGAACTTTCGCGCGTCGGGGATGCTGTCCAGCGACAGCAGGATCGCGCGGGTGTGGAGATCGGCGGCGAAATGGTCGAGGCCGTCGGCGATGTCGATGTCGCAGGCCATGCCCAGCGACAGCACCGCCGAGAACCCGACCTCGCGCCGGGCCGCCCAGGCGACGATGCCGGCCGCTACGGTGCCGGATTGCGAGACCAGGGCGAGGTCGCCGGCCTTCGGGGCCTGCGCCAGCAGGCTGGCGTCGAGGTTTTCACGGGGCACGGCGAGGCCGACGCTGCCGGGGCCGAGGAGGCGCAGGCCGTGGCCCCGCGCTTCGGCCCGCACGGCCTCGCACAGGCCGGGCGGCACGTCGGGCGTGAGGATGAGGGCGGCGGCCGCCCCCCGGCGCCCGGCCGCCCCGACCCAGGCGACGAGGTCCGCCGGCGGCGCGGTGATCACCACGAGGTCGAGGTTTTGGGGCAGATCGTCCATGCCTGCGACGCAGTTGATGCCGTCCGAAAACGCATGGGTCTGCGGATTGACGGCGTAGATTTCGGCGTTCGGCCGCGCGCGGACGAGGTTGGCGAGGGCGGCCTCGCCCAGGGCCGCGCCGGTCTCCGTCAGGCCGACCACCGCGATGGCGCGGGGCTTCAGCAGGGCCTCGAAGCGATATGTGCTCATGCGCGCACCCCTGGTTGCCTCGCGGACCGGCGGTCCCCGCTCCGCGCCCGCGGTGCGGCGGGCGTTTCGTGCGGGACCCTTCTAGCATGGACCCGAGCCCGCACCCGTGACGGAGATGCGGGCCCGCACCCGCCCCCATTCGGAGAGTTTCATGTCA
>NZ_VRUZ01000069.1:0-23539 GCF_008039485.1 Methylobacterium sp. WL69
GGGGGCGGGGAGCTGGGCGGGGGCCGCGTCGATGACCTTGACCAGGGACTTGGCCCCGGCCTCGGCGTCCATGGTCTGGCTGAACAGCTTGGCCGGCAGGTCGAGGTAGACGCCGCCGGGCCGGCCCGAGACCGCCGCCCGGATGGCGCGGGCCACGGCGATGCCGATATCGGCGGCGTGCAGCACCCGGAACGCCGCCTTGCACAGGGGCTTGGCGATGGCGAGCTGGTCCATCTCCTCGTAGTCGCCCTGCTGCAGGTCGACGATCTCGCGCTCGGACGAGCCCGAGATCAGGATCATCGGGAAGCAGTTGGTGGTGGCGTTGGCCAGCGCCGTGAGGCCGTTGAGGAAGCCGGGCGCCGAGACCGTCAGGCAGATGCCGGGCTTCTGGGTGAGGAAGCCCGCGATGGCGGCGGCGTTGCCCGCGTGCTGCTCGTGCCGGAACGAGATCACCCGCATGCCGGCGGCCTGGGCGAGGCGCCCGAGATCCGTGATCGGAATGCCCGGCACGCCGTAGATGGTGGTGATGTCGTTGAGCTTGAGGGCGTCGATGACGAGGTGGAACCCGTCCGTGATCTCCGGCTCGACGGCGGAGTGGTCGTCGACGAGGCTGGGGGCCAATGCTGCGGACATGGGGTTCCTCCTGGGACTGTTCTTGGGGCTGTTCTTATGGTGACCGGATGCGAACACGGGCCGGCTTCGCGCAGCCCTCCGCACCGAACCGGGCGGTCCGTGGCGGGCGGGATCGGGGCGCCGATGGCGTCGGCGTCGGATGGGTCGCGAAGTATTTTGGCCTGGCTGTTTGCCAGTTCGAGAAAGTTGGCATACCAAATACCAGTCGTCAAGCGATGGGTGTCCGATGAACCTGGTGCGGGACCGCTGGAGCCGGTTCAGGACAGCGGCGGCCGGATCACGAACCCGTGGCGGGAGAGGGGGGCGACCCCCGCATCCGTCCGGGACAGTCCCGCGCCGGCGCCGGGCAAGTCCTTGTCTCGCAAGGTCGAATTTGCCATGGTCACGACGATGGACAATCGGGCCAAGCTGCCCGTCCCAGGTTGCCCGTCCCAGGTGTTCCGGTGCGAAGATGGTGAAGTCCGAGATGTTTCACGTCAAACCCATCGTCGCGACGTCGAGCCTGCGCGCCCTGGCCTACGATGCGCTCAAAGAAGCCATCACCAACATGAACATCTACGACCAGAAGGACGAAGTCCGCCTGGACGAGCGCAAGCTGTCCCTGAACCTCGGGGTGAGTCGCACCCCCGTGCGCGAGGCCCTGACGGTGCTCGAACAGGAGGGCTTCGTGCGCTTCGAGGCGCGGCGCGGCGTGTTCGTGATCAAGAAGACCAAGAGCGAGATCGTCGCCATGATCCAGGCCTGGTCGGCCCTGGAGAGCATGGCGGCGCGCCTCGCCTGCACCCGGGCGACGGACGAGCAGCTGGCCTGCCTGCGCGAGCATTTCCCGGAATTCTACGAGGGCCGCCCGTCCGACCACATGGACGAGTATTCGGACGCCAACATCCGCTTCCACCAGAAGATCATATCCCTCGGCCAGTGCGACGTGATCCGGGACATCACCAGCAACCTGCTCATGCACGTGCGCGGTATCCGCAACGCCGCCCTGCGCCAGGGCGACCGCGCCGCCAATTCCATCAAGGAGCACGTGGCCATCATCGAGGCCCTCGAGGCCCGCGACGCCGACCTGTCCGAGCGCCTCGTGCGCGAACACGGCCTCGGGCTGGCGCGTCACGTCGAGATGTACGGCGATTACCTGGATTGAGCGGACGCGGCGGCGCGGGGGCTTCCGCGGTCGGGTGGTGCGCTTGCGGGTGAGCACGGTCGCCCGCGGGAAGACGCCGACCGCTTCGCGGAACGCCCGCGCGCATCCCCCTCTCCCCGCCTGCGGGGCTACGGCATTCACACATCTCGCGGGCAGCACGGGTCCCCTCTCCTGGAAGGAGAGGGACAGGGTGAGGTGTGGGACTTATTCGGAGATTTCGCACACCTCACCCCAACCCTCTCATTTAATGCGGGGCGATCGCATCTGGCGTTTGGGGCATTGGGACCTCCCGCAACGCTGTGTCATCCCGGGGCCGCGCAGCGGAACCCGGGACCCAGAAACACCGGTTATGCAAGGTTTTGCGCTGTCGGCGGCTCTGGATTCCGGGTTCGCCTGCGGCGCCCCGGAATGACACCGGTGGTCATATGCGATCGCCCTGCCTTCCAAGAGAGGGTTGGGGTGAGGTGTGGGACATCTCCGAAAAGGTCCCACACCTCACCCTGTCCCTCTCCTTCCAGGAGAGGGGACCCGCGCTTCCCGCGAGATCTGTGAATCCGACACCCCTACGCAAAACCCCTCAATGCCAGCGGCGATCGGCGGTTCGGGCGATGGCGCGGCCGAGGTTGAGCAGGAGCAGATCGGCCGCCGCCGTCACCTCGGGTGGGGTGTCGGCGTTGAGCGCCTGTTTCAGCGAGATGGCGAGGTCCGCGGCCCGGGCCAGGGCATCCTCCGCCGGCGGCGGGGTGCCGAGGACGTAGCGCTCGCCGCCGTCGCGCATCTCGGTGATGTCGATGAGGATGCCGTGCGAGCGGAGCGGCCGGCCGGCGTCGTCGTGATAGGTCCGCCCGCGGCTGAGCAGCCATCGCACCGTGCCGTCCGTCTCGAACACCCGGTACTCGGCCAGGACCACGCCGCCGAGGCGCACGGCCCGGAGCATGTGCTCCATGAGCCAGGTCATGTCGGCCGGGTGGACGAGGGCGAGGGCGCCCAGGCCGCTGAGCTCACGTCCGGCCAGGTCGGGATTGCCCGTGAGAATCTGCGCCGCCCCCTCGTCGTAGACGACGACGGCGCGGACATGATCCCACCCCCAGGTTCCGACGACGCAGGCGGTGTCGAGGACTGCCCGGAGACGGTCGAGGTCGGCGGAACCGTGAGGGGCGGTGGCATCCATGGACTGGCTTTCGATCGTATTCCGGCGCTTGCGCCGTCGCTTTGCCATGATGGGAAACCGTGCGATCCGCAATTTTCAATTGCGCGCGCAACTCTTGGTTCCACGCGTCCGCATGGCACAGCTATGGCGTGAAGGCCTTAAGGGAATACCACAAGCACAGCCGGTCCATCGTCGCTCCGAGCGACGTTCACATATGTGCACCCGTCATGACAGGTCCGACGAAATGCCGCGGATGGTCTCGTGCGCGCCACGAAGACTTTCGCACATCCCGGCCCCGATCGGAATCGCGGAATGCAGGTTTCGTGCGCGGTTTCGCAATCGGGTCGCGCCGGACATGGGCGCATTGCCCGCGCGCTTCGGCCGTCGACGGTCACGCGCGCGCGTTCTCTCCGCGCGATGGCCTTCCGACAGCTCACGTCTCGTATGGGGGGCCTCTCGTTTCAGGCCGGGCCATCGCAGAGGATGATTACGGTCTGAAGCCGCTGCCGAAAGGGCTGTCGACGAAGCGCCGCCCCCCGTGCGCATCCCCTCGCCCCGCCTGCGGGGAGAGGGACGCGTCTCCCCCTGGCGGGGAGCGCGTCGAGGCGGCAGCCGAAGGTGAGGGGGCGAATCCGGATGAGACTCTTCCGGAATCGCCCCCTCACCGTCGCTTCGGCTTCGCCTGCGCTCGCCGCAGGCACGACGGGGTGCCTGCGGCCCTCTCCCCGCAGGCGGGGAGAGGGGGATGCGCGCAGACGCTCTGCACGAACGGGCAAGGGCCAGCCGAAACGCGTGCACCCATCTGCGATCGCCCTGCCACAAGGAGGCGGGCGGCGCCGCGAGGTGTGAGCCGGGCCGCCCGGAAAAGTCCGTCGCGGCGGATCACCGTCCGGCGAGGCGGGCCGGACCGGTGACCGACGGGGACGGGGCGGCCGAATTGGTGGTCTCCTTGTAGATCGGCACGATGACGCGCAGCCAGCCGCGGGTCTCCCGGCCGCCGTAATTGCGCTCGACCACGTCCTGCGTGACGTAGGCCTGGAGGTTCACGGGTCCGAAATTGTACCCGACGAGGCCGCCCACGGCGACCTGGCCCTGGCGTTGGTAGCCGGGGAACCGCGTCGGCAGGTCCGTCGATCCGAAGGCGACGGGGCCGATCTCCCACTTGCCGAACTTCTTCGTCGCCGTGAGGTCGAGGTTGAGATAGTCGGGATAGACCGCCCCCTGCGGCGAGATCGGGTCGATGTAGATGCCGTAGAGCAGGTTCGCCGTGAGGTTCCAGCCGTCGCCCGAGTAGGTCGCGGCGAAGCGGTGGCTCAGGGAGGCGTTCTGGATCACGAACCGGGTCTCGACGGGGTGGTAGCCGCCGAACAGGTAGCTGACGCCGAAATTCTCGCCGAGCTTCCAGGCGAGCTGGGCGGCCATGAGGGGCACGCCGATGCCGCTCTGGTAGGGCGCACCGCGCACGCTCGAGGCCACCACCGGTTGGATGGCGACCAGGTTCAGCCGCGCGCCGAACAGGCTCCAGGGCGTCGCCCACAGGAAGGTCGGCAGGTTGATGTTGGACTCGGAATCGAGGGGCCGCGTATCCCGCACGCCGAAGCTCGAAGTGTTCACGAAGTAGAGGCCGATGGGGAGCTGGGCCCCGACGGGGAGGCCGATGGTCTGGCCGGGCTGGGCCGCGGAGGCGGCCCGCGCCGCGCCCGACCCCAGGGCCAGGAGCGCGACGCTCCCGAGGAGAGCCGCCGCGAATCGGCGCTGGACCTTGGTGATTCTGCCGATCATGCGTCGCCTCGCGAGGGCCGTCCGCGGCACGGAATGCGCCGCGGCCGAACCAGCCCTCGCAGGGTTGACGGACCGGGGGCCCGGTTCCGTCCCGCCGGTCCGTTCGCGGCGGGCCGGGTGTCGCAAGGGTGTCACACATCGGACGGTGCCGAACCGACCCTCCCGCGGGAGAGGGTCAGCCGTCGCGCGCGGGTCCGGCCGGCCGCGGCACCGGGCCGACGAGGCGGTTCACGGCGGCTTCGGCGGCGAGGCCGATGACGGCGCCGGCCACCACGTCCGCCGGAAAATGCGCCCCGCGCAGGACCTGCGCCGCCACCACGCCGCCCGCCGCCGCATGGGCGATGTGCCGTGCGCCCGGCCGGTTGCGGGCGACGGCCCGCGCCACCGCGACGCTCACGGCGGCATGCCCGGACGGGAAGGACTGCCACGGCCCGTCGTTGGGCCCGAGCCAGCCCCGCGCATACAAGCCGGTCTCCATCAGCACGTTGGGCCGGGTGCGGTGGACGAGGCGCTTCATCGTGGTCTTCACCGCGCTCGCCAGCAGTCCGGCCCCGAGCATGTGCCGGCCGGCCGCCGCCAGCCGCGAATCGTCCCGCACCGCCCCCGCCGCCCAGATCGCGGCGGACGCGGCGAACAGCACCTCCCAGGCGCCGACCTCGCTGAGGGCGCCCGCGGCGCGGATGGCCGGGTGGTCCTTGGCCCCGGCGAGGCCGACCCCGAGGCGGATGTCGGCGGCCTCGCCGGGCAGGCGGCGGGCATGGGTCGGGTCGGGTCGGTCACGGTCGAGCATGGCTCTCAACGCGGCCGTGGTCCGTGCGTTCGACGGCGGCGGCCGCGCGCCGGGACGGCGCCGGGACGCCGCGCCGGCGCGGGGTGGTGGTGGACCGGCGCGCGCCGTCCCCGCACGGGCCGGCGGCTCCGTTCCACGCGGGGATGCGCCGTTCCGCCATGCCGGGCGCGGAACGGGGATTTCGCCTCACCGCGCCGCCGTCCGGGAGCCTTCCCCGCCACAATGGGCCGAAAAAGCGCCCCCGTCCCCGCCAAGGTGCCCCGGTGCCTTGGAGTTGACATCGTCCGGTGGCCGAGCGTTGCCCGAACGGGTTCGGCATCGGTCGCGATCGCCGGCCCCAGGGTCGTGAGGAGTTTTTCGAATGTCGAGACGCGGGTATCACAAGTTTTCCGGTGCGGCGTGCGTCGCGGCCCTCCTCGGTCTACTGGGGCAGGCCCAGGCGGCGACCTGCGGCAACACCGCGTCGGGCTTCGAATCCTGGAAGCGCGACTTCGCCGACGAGGCGCGGGGTCGGGCCAGTGCCGAGAGCCTGGCCGCCCTGATGGGAACCTCCTACTCGACGGCGACCATCTCGGCCGATCGCGGTCAGAAGAGCTTCAAGCTCAGCCTCGACCAGTTCCTCGCCAAGCGCGGCGGCACCACCATCGTCTCCCGCGGACGCGCCCTGAAGCAGCAGAACGCGGCCCTGTTCGCCTCCATCGAGCAGCGCTACGGCGTGCCCGCCGGTCCGCTCCTGGCGATCTGGGGCATGGAGACGGGGTTCGGCGCCGTGCGCGGCAACGTCAACACCCTGTCGGCCGTGGCGACCCTCGCCTACGATTGCCGCCGCTCGGCCTTCTTCACCGACCAGCTCAACGCCGCCCTGACCCTGGTCGATCGCGGCATCCTCACGCCCGCCACCCGGGGCGCCGCCCACGGCGAGGTCGGCCACACCCAATTCCTGCCGAAAAGCGTCCTGAACTACGGGACCGGCGGCAGCCTCGACAGCATCCCCAACGCCTTGAACGCAACGGCGAATTTCCTCAAGGCGCATGGCTGGCAGCGCGGCGCCGGCTACCAGCCGGGCGAGCCGAACTTCGCCGCGATCCAGGGCTGGAACGCGGCCACGGTCTACCAGAAGGCCATCGCGCTCCTCGGCAGCCGGATCGACGGGCAGTGAGCCTTTCCCCCGGGCGCCGAACGGCGCCCGGGGACCGACCCATCAGACCGTTCGCGCATTCCAGCCGATGGACCGGCGCAGGAAGCCGATGCCCAGGGCCATGAAGGTCGCTGCCTGGGTGCTGTCGTTGCCGTAGCCGTGTCCCCCGGCGGCGGGCTCGTAGAACGCGGTCCCGTAGCCCAGCGCCTGAAGCTTGGCGGCCATCTTGCGGGCATGGCCGGGATGGACGCGGTCGTCGCGCCGGCTCGTGGCGATGAGGGTCGGCGGGTAGGGCCGTCCGGCCTCCGCCGCGTGATAGGCGGAGATGCCCTGGAGGAACGCCCAATCGGCCGGATCGTCCGGGTCGCCGTATTCGGCGATCCAGCTCGCCCCGGCGAGCAGCTTGGTATAGCGCCGCATGTCGATGAGCGGGATGGTGCAGAACAGGGCGCCGAAGCGCTCAGGGTAGTGCGTCAGCATGTTGGCGATGAGCAGGCCCCCGTTCGATCCGCCCTCGGCGGCGATGCGGTTTGGTCGCGTGACGCCACGCGCCACGAGGTCGGCCGCCACGGCCGCGAAGTCGTCGTGCGCCAGGGCCTTGCCTTCGCGCCGTCCGGCCTCGTGCCAGGCCGTGCCGAACTCGCCGCCGCCGCGGATATTGGCCACCACGCTGGTGCCGCCCGGCTCCAGCCAGAGCTTGCCCATCACCGCCTGATAGGTCGGCAGGACCGAGACCTTGAAGCCGCCATAGGCGGTGAGATGCACGGGCGCGTCGCCCGTCACGCCGTCCGGTCCGGTCTGGACATAGGGGATGCGCGTACCGTCCGCCGAGACCGCCTCGTGCCGGGTCACCCGCAGGCCGGCGGCGTCGAAGGTCGCGGGCGTAGTCCGCAGGACGGTCGGGCTCGACAGGGCGGGGGGAATCGCCAGCAGGGTCGGGGGCGTCACCGGGTCCTGCACCAGGGCGCTGAGTTCGCCGTCGGCCTCGTCCGGCTCCGCGTCGAGGGGCCAGACCGACACGGTGCCGATGGCCGGCAGGCCGGGGAGGGGACGGTAGCTCCAGCCCGCCGGACCCCGTTCGCACTGGCCGAAACGCGGGCTCAGGTTGTCCAGGGCCCCGATGATCAGGCGCTTGCCCGACCAGAACACGTCCTGCAGGGCGCGCCGCTCGCTCGGCTCCCACAGGACGGCGAAGTCCCGGCCTCCGGCGAGGAAATCCGGCAGGGCCATGGCCAGAACCGTGTCGGGAGCATGGGTACGCCCCCCGACGCTCCACGGCGTGCGCGGCTGAACCGCGAGGCCGTCATGGTGGAGGTGGATCTCGGCATCGGACGGAACATCGAGGCGGGTCGTGACGCCGTCGCGTTGCGCCAGATGGAGATGCCCGTCGAAGAAGCCGGTGCGCTCGGCGATGACGATGCGCTCCTCGCCCATCGGTCGCTCGACGCCGGCCCAGACGCCCATGTTGTCCGCTGCGGTCTCGAACAGGATTTTTGCCGCCTTCGGATCGGTCCCGCGCGTCCACAGGCGCACCGTGCGGGGATAGCCGGCGCGGGTGGCCATGCCCTCGCCGAGGGCGCTCGACAGGAGCAGGGTGTCGCGGTCGAGCCAGGACGCCCCGCCCTTCGCCTCCGGCAGGACGAAGCCGTCGCCGACGAAGACCCGGGCGGTCATGTCGAACTCCCGCAGGACCGTGGCGTCGCCGCCGCCCCGGCTGAGCTTCAGCAGGGCCCGGTCGCGGGTTTGGGGAATCAGGTCGGCTCCGGCCCAGACCCAATCCTCGTCCTCGGCCGCCGCCAGGGTGTCGAGGTCCAGCAGGACGTCCCAATCGGGCGTCCCGGCGCGGTAATCGCCTTCGGTGGTCCGCCGCCACAGGCCGCGGGGATGCTCGGCATCCTTCCAGTAATTGTAGAAATGGTCACCCCGTCGGCGCACCATGGCGATGCGGTCCGGCCGGTCCATGAGCGCCCGGGCGGTCTCGCGATCGTGGGCGAACGCGGCATCGGCGAAGCGCGCCAGGGTGTCGGCGTTCTGGGCCTCGACCCAGTCCAGGGCTGCTGCGCCGTCGACCTCTTCGAGCCAGAGATAGGGATCGTCGTCCGGCCGGTCGCGGGTTGGACGTGGGTCCGGGCGGGAGTTGGTTGGGTCTGTCATGGGCATGAAGGTAAGCGAACGCGACCGCTGAGGCACGGCCCGCGTTCATAAAACTACGGGGGCGTGGGGCGGCCCGGTGGCTTGCCGGCGATGACGCTCTCGTGAGCGGTGGGATTGCTGCACAGGGGTGCAGCGAGCGGTCGCGGGCGCTCGCGCTTGAAGCTACGGCGCACAGGGCGATGTCGGCGTCATGCCGCACACGTCATCCGCCCCACCGCCCACCCTCGTCTGCCTGCACTTCCTCGGCGGCTCCGCGCGCGAATGGGAGCGCATGGCGCGACACCTCGGCGCGGCCGCGACCTGTGTCCCCCTCGACCTGCCGGGTTTCGGCGACGCGGCGGACGTGCCCGGCACTTCCGTTGCCGCAATGGCCGATCACATCGCCGGGCGGATCGCCGTTCTGGCTCCGGCACGTCTGTGGGTCGCCGGGCACAGCATGGGGGCAAAAGTCGCCCTCGCCCTCGCCCGCCGGGCGGAAGATGGCGATCCAGCCCTCGCGGGCTTCGGTGGCCTCATCCTCCTCGCGGGCTCACCGCCCAGCCCCGAGCCCATGTCAGACGACAAACGCCGGGAGATGATGGCCTGGATCTCCGCCGACGCGGACACACGGCGCATCGAGGCCGGCGATTTCATCGACCAGAACACCGGTGTTCCCCTCGGGGAGCCCGACAGGTCAAACGCCGTGGCCGATGTGCTGCGGGCCGAGCCGAGGGCCTGGACCGCATGGCTCGAGGCGGGCAGCCGAGAGGACTGGAGGCGGCGCATCGGTGTGCTGCGGTGCCCGGCCCTGGTGCTCAGCGGCTCCGAGGATGCCGATCTCGGCGCCGCCGCGCAGGTCTGCCTGATGCTGCCCCACCTCGCCGATGCACGGCACATCGTGCTCGACGGGGCCGGCCATCTGCTGCCCCTCGAGCGGCCGGAAGCCGTGGCCGATCTGGTCCGCAATGCGATGGCGAAGCCGAAGGGGCCCGTTCCGGTGCCGGTGCCGGTCCCGGAGGCGTATGAAGCCCTCATTGCCTCGCCGCGCGTGAATGGCCGCCTGCGTGCGGCTCTGGAGACACGGGCCAATCCGGACGATCCCGCCTATTGCCCGAAAGCCCTCGACGCCGTCGAACTCGCGCTCCTGCGGGCGGTGATCGATCGGGTGCTGCCACAGCCAGGGGAACCCCGCATCGACATCGGGGCCCGCATCGAGGCGCGTCTGGCGAGCGGAACGGGCGATGGGTGGCGATTTGCGAAGTTGCCACCCGACCCCGACGCCTACGCGGCGGCCCTGCGCACCCTCGACCTGGCCGCCTCGGCCGCCCATGCGGTCGGGTTCCTCGCTCTCCAGGCACCGGTCCAGGACGCTTTGCTGAAGGCCGTCGCGGAGGGCGAATTGCCGACCGCCGATGGGGACCTCGATGGTCCGCAGATGAAGCTGTGGTTCGAGGATCTGCGCGGCGACGTGGTGCGGACCTACCTCGCCCATCCGGCGGCCCTGGCACGCCTCGGCTTCAGCGGCATCGGCGCCGGGGGCGCCACCATCGACCATTTGCCCGGGTTCTCCGAACTCGGGATCGACGCCCGGGAGCCCTGGGAACCCACCGCTCAGGGAACGGACGTCCGATGAATCTCGACTCCATGCACCGCTACGCCACCGACGAGGTGGTCGATGCCGTGGTCATCGGCACCGGGGCGGGGGGCGCTCCGCTCCTCGCGCGACTGGCCGCGGCCGGCCTGAAGGTCGTCGCCCTCGAGGCGGGGCCGAACTTCGATCCGGCGCGGTTCGCCTTCGACGAGACCCTGGCCGACGAGATCTACTGGACCGAGGAGCGCCTCAGCGGCGGCTCCACCCCGGAGGCGTTCGGGGCCAACAACAGCGGTACGGGGGTCGGCGGTTCGACCCTGCATTGGGGGGCGTTCACGCCCCGGGCCGACCAGCGCGATCTCAAGCTCCGGACGGAGACGGGGGAGGGGATCGACTGGCCCGTCGACTACGACGAACTGAAGCCGTTTTATGAGCGTGTGGAAGGGTTTATCGGGGTCTCCGGTCCGCGATCCTACCCATGGGACGCGCAGCGGCGCTACCCCCTGGCGCCGGTTCCGCGCAACGGTCCCGCGCGGATCATGGCATGGGCCTGCGAGGAATTGGGCATCCGCGCCACCGATGCGCCGGCGGCGGTGGTGTCGCGGGACTTCGCCCAGGAGGGGGGTGGAACCCGAAACGCCTGCATCAATTGCGGTTTCTGCCATCAGGGCTGCCGCAACGGTGCCAAGACCAGCATGGACGTGACCTACCTGCCGCTCGCCGTCGCGCACGGGGCCGAAATCCGTTCCATGTGCCGCGTCCACGGAACGGCGCGCGACGGGATGGGACGGATCACGGCCGTCACATACCAGCACGACGGAACGGAGCATCGGCAACGATGCGCCGCGGTGTTCCTGTGCGCCGGCGCGGTGGAGACGCCCCGCCTCCTGCTCCATCTCGGCCTCGCCAACGGCAGCGGACAGGTCGGGCGCAACTACATGGGCCACGTCGCGACCCAGGTCTGGGGCACCTTCGAGGGCGAGGTCCGGATGAACCGGGGCTACCCGTCCTCGATCATCAGTGAGGACATGGTGCGGCCGGGCGACGCGGACTTCGCGGGCGGCTACCTCATGCAGAGTCTCGGCGTGGTGCCGCTCACCTTCGGCAATTCGGTGGCACGGGGGCGCGGCCTGTGGGGGCAGGCCCTGACCGACTACCTCGGGCGCTACAACCACATCGCCGGCATCGGCATCAACGGCGAGACCCTGCCGTGCGACGCCAACGTCCTCACCCTGTCCGACGAGGTCGACGCCTTCGGGGTGCCGAAAGCCCATATCAGCTTCGGCTACGGCACCAACGAGGATCGCCTCAACGCCCACGCCACCCGGACCATGACGGCGATCTGGGAGGCGGCCGGCGCCACCGACGTCTGGGTGCTCGAGCGGGTGGCCCACACCATTGGCACCTGCCGCATGGGGCGGGACGGCGACACCGCCGTGGTCGATCCGTTCGGCCGCAGCTTCGAGGTGCCGAACCTGTGGATCAGCGACGGCTCGACCTTCCCGAGCTCGCTCTCGGCCAACCCGGCGCTCACCATCATGGCGCTCAGCCTGCGGACGGCCGAGGCATTTCTCAAGGGCCGGTAGGCACCTCGCGCTTCGCCGCGACGGGACGCTGCGTCGGGGCTGGGCCGCGCCGGTTGGCGAGTCCGGTCAGCGCCCGGATCGGCACCAGGGCCATCGCGGCGAAGCGGATGTGGCGCGCCAACTCGAACGGCCCCAGCGGCCGGTAGACGAGGCGCGGGCTGACCCGCTCGGCTTCCGCCACGGCGAGGCCGGGGAGCGGCAGGGCGGCGATCCGGGCGGCGTCGGCTTCCGGGATTTTCAGGAACCGGGCCCAGCCGCGGGTGACCGCAAGCCGGCCCTCGGCGTGGAGGCGCCGCAGGCGGCGTCGGCACAGGTAGCGGAACACGGCGCGCGGCACCGCTTCGAGGCGGGCGTCGCACAGGCTGTCGGGCTTCTCGCAGCGGGCCCGGATGGTGTCGGCGACGCCGCCGGGGGCCCGGCCGACGAGGCGGCCCGACACCGTCACCACCACGTCGGGGTCGTGGCGGACGTGAAAGCCCTGGCGCAGGAGGGCGGCCACGAAGGCGCCGTCCTCTCCGAGCGCGATGGCCGGCATGCCGCCCACCGCCACGTAGGCGTCGCGGGTTACCGCCAGGGTCGCGCCGATGGTGGTGCGGTGGCACGGCCACGGATCGTACGGATCGGGGTCGAGGCGCGCCTCGATCTCCGTCAGCACGGCGCTGTAGGCATCCTCCAGACGGCCGCGTTCGTGGAGGGAGGGGGGCAGCAGGGCGGCTTCGCCGGCATCGAGCTCGATCCGCCCGGCCACCGCATCTGCTCCGGCGCGCAGAGCCGCGCGGTTGCGCGCGACCCAGTCCGGCGGCACCCGGCTGTCGGCATCCGTGGACAGGATCGTGCCGCCGGCCGCCACCGGGCCGATCCACTCGACGGCGGCGTTCATGGCCTCGCGCCGGGCCCATCCGGCCTGGGCTTCGGCGAATTCCACGTGGGTGACCCGCATCGGCACGGACAGGGTCGGGCGCAGGGCCTCGACGATCGCCTGGGTGCCGTCCGTGCAGTTGTTCAGGAACAGCACGAGACCGAGGCTGCCGGGGGCCACGTCCGTTTGGGCGTCGATGGCGCGGAGACACGCCTCGATCCGCTCGGCCTCGTTGCGGACCGGGATGGCGATGACGGTGTCGGGAAAGTGGGGCAGCACGACGAGACTCCTGGCGGCCGGCTTCGGACGGCGCAGCGCGAATCGTGCCTAGCAGGTTGGGTAAGCGGAACAATGGCAACGCTTGGCCGGGTTGCGCCCGTTGTGGTCGTAGGAGGCCGCGCGATCTCCGTTCCAAGGTCGACGTGTCAGTGTTAAACCGAATGACCGTAAGGGCTGGCCTTCTGCCCGTCCGGTTTTCGGTTGCATGTCCATGAAGCCGGACGTCTGCACCGACGGATGCTCGCGCGTCGCCTTCATAAAAGCTGGGTACGCCCGGGACCGGGCGGGCGAGGCAGAGTTATCTTCCGGCCATCTCGCCCGGGGCCTGAACACGCGCGCCGCCGAATACGACGGACTGCCGCAACGGCGGTCGTGACAGGCCGTAGATCAGGCGCGGCTCCGCCGGCGCGCTGATGGCATCCAGCGCTGCGCAATGCTCCGCAGAAAGCACGACATCGAGGGCGGCGATGTTGTCGACCACCTGCGCCGGCCGGCTCACGCCCATCAGCGTCGAGGACACTGCCGATCGTCCGATCACCCAGGCGAGCGCGACGCGGGCCGGCGATTGCCCGATGTCTTCCGCCACCCGGCGCACCCCTTCGACGATGGTCCAGTTGCGCGGCGTGAACAGGCTATCGCCGAACGGATTGGCCCCGTCGAGCCGTTTGTCGTCGGCGGACCGCATCGCGCCAGACTGCGCCGCATCCTTCGGCAGGCCGCCCTTACGCGGACCCGCCGCCTCCACGGCTGCGCGGTCATATTTGCCGCTCAGAAGCCCGTAGGCGAGCGGCGACCACGGCACCAGCCCCAAGCCGAACTCGGCGGCGAGGGGGATGTGCTCGTCCTCCACCTCTCGATTCACGAGCGCGTAGAAGTACTGCAGCGCGATCGGCCCCGGCAGCCCACGCAGGGCGGCCAGCGTCGCGAGCTTGGCGACGTACCAAGCGGGCGTGTTCGACAAGCCCCAATAGCGAATCTTCCCGGCGCGCACGAGACCGGCCATGGTCTCCAGCAACTCCTCGGCCGGCGTGACCCCGTCCCAGACATGCACCCAGTAGAGATCGACGTAGTCGGTCTGCAGGCGGCGCAGGGAGCCTTCCAGCGCCGCGTAGACGTGCTTGGCACCGTTGCCGCCCGCGTGCGGCCCGTTGCCCGTGGCGAACCCCGACTTGGTCGCAAGGACGATCCGGTCGCGCAAACCGCGCTCGCTGACAAAGCGCCCGAGCATCGCCTCGCCCGTGCCACCCGCGTACACGTCGGCCGTGTCCACGAAGTTGCCGCCCCGCTCCAGATAGGCGTCGAACACGGCGCGGCTGCCGGCCTCGTCCAGCCCCCAGCGCGCCGTGCCGAAGGTCATGGTGCCCAGGGCGAGCGGACTGACCGCAAGGCCCGAGCGGCCGAGCGTGCGGTATTGCGTGAGATCCATTGTTGCATATCCCTGCTGATTTCACGCAGGATAGCGCCGCTCTTCGTGGCGAATTAGCCCGTATCATCGGCATGGGCTTATGAGCGGGTTTCAGGAATGCGACGGGCCACACTCGACGATCTGGCGGCCTTCGCAAGGGTGGCGCGCACCCGCAGCTTCACGCGTGCGGCGGCCGAACTCGGCCTGTCCCCGTCAGCGCTCAGCCATGCCGTGCGGGGGCTGGAGGAACGGCTCGGGGTTCGGCTGCTCGCGCGCACCACGCGCAGCGTCGCTCCGACGCCGGCGGGCGAGCGGCTCATGCGGTCGCTGGCCCCGGCGCTGGCGGAGGTCGAAAGCGGGCTTGCGGCGCTCGCCGATTGGCGCGGCGAGCCATCCGGCGCGTTGCGGCTGACAACCTTCTCCTCGGCCGCGCGCCACGTCCTCGACCCGGTCCTGCCGCGCTTCCTCCTCGATCATCCGGCCGTCTCCGTCGAGGTCGTCATCGACGATCGCCTGACCGACATCGTCGCGGATCGGTTCGATGCCGGAATCCGCTTCGGCGAGACGGTGGAGCGTGACATGGTGGCCGTGCGCCTGGGGCCGGACCTGCGCACGGTCGTAGTCGGCACACCCGCCTACTTCGCGCGCCATCCCCGGCCCGGGACGCCGGCCGACCTGGAGGCGCACAACTGCGTCAACTACCGGCTGGTCGGCGGCGGTGGATTGCTGCCGTGGGAGTTCGCCCGCGACGGCCGGGACGTGCGCGTTCGCGTGGGCGGCCAACTCACCGTCGACGATGCGGCCCTGGCAGGGGCCGCCGTGCGGGCCGGTGCCGGACTCGGCTACATGCTGGAGGAGGATGCGGCCGCCGACATCGCGGCGGGTCACCTCGTGCAGGTTCTGACGGACTGGTGCACGCCCTTTCCCGGTTACCACCTCTACCATCCGGGCCAGCAGGCGACACCGGCGCTTCGTGCCCTGATCGACGCCTTGCGTTGGGTGGAGACATGACTTGGTCCGTTCGGTCGCCGTCGCGGTTTCCGACGACGGCAGCGTGGTCGTCTCGCCACGCGGCACTCCGACGGCTATTCGGCAGCCGCGAGAAGCGGTGGAACGGCGAGGTCGGGTCGATTTGTGCCATTCGATCGGTTCTGAATGGGCGGCCGCTCAAGTCAGGTTCTGGCCGAAACCCACCGACCCGCGTCCGGCCGCTATCGCTCACTCGAGCCAATTCGATTGGACTGCCAGAAAGCAGACGTGTCCGGACCCGCTTCAGATTACGCGACCGCTGAGGGCCCCTTCAGAACGGGCTCTCCGACGCCACCCGCGCCGCCGCGATCTCGGCGGGGGAGGGCGTGCGCAGCACGGTCAAGCCGTCGGCGCGCCACTCCGAAGAAACGTGGCCGCGGCGCGCGAAGGCGTCGAGCCAGCCGTCCATGGGCCAGAGGCCGTGGCGAGCGTGGAAGCGGCGGGCGTTCGCGACGATGCTGTCAAAGTGCTGGAGCGGCGGGTCGCAGGCGGCGTGATGCTGGTGGTAGGCCTCGCCGCGGGCGGTGAGCAGCACCGGCACCCCGGCGGCGGCGGCGCGGAAGGCGAGGTCGGTGTCCTCGGCGCCGTAGCCGTCGAAGGCCTCGTCGAAGCCGCCGAGGCGGTCGAAGGTGGCGGCGCGCACGCCGAAGGCGAGGGACCAGAACAGGCCCGGATTGTTGGTGGGTTCGAGGCCCGACCTGGGGAATACCCGGACCGGGTGGGGCTGGCCGGCTTCGTGCAAGCGGCCTTGCGTCCAGCCATCCGCGACGGCGCCGGCCGGCAGGTAGCGCACCTCGCAGCAGACGAGGCCGTCGGCCTGGGCGAGATCGTCGTCGAGGCTGTCCACCAGATCGGCCGAGGGGATACAGTCGACGTCGAGGTAGACGAGGTGTTCGCCCGAGGCCGCGCGGCGTCCGGCGTTGCGGGCCTTGGCAAGCGGCAAACCCGGCAGATCGAGGACGACGCGGCAAACGGAAAAACCGTAATCCGGCAGGGGAGGGGGCTCGGCCCCCATCTCGACCACGATGCACTCGCGCGGGATCGGTCCCTTCGCCAGCCCTTCGAGGAGGCGGGCGAGGTGGGCGTCGCGGCCCTTGTTGAGGGTAATGACGCTGGCGCTCACGGCCGGGACGCCCCCGGGACCGGCTTCATGCGGAGGAAGATCTCGTGCGGCCCCTGGAAATGCGCCAGCATCTCGGGGGCGAGGCGAAAGCCCGTGGGATCGTCGTGGATGAGGTCCGTGGTCTGCGAGCGGTGGGCCGCCACGGCCTTCGCCTTCGCCGGCCGGTGCGCCGAGACGTCGAGGCGGTAGCCCTCCGGGGCGTCGCCGACCTCCGTCCCCGGCGGCAGGGTCCAGCCCCAGACCGGATAGGCGAAGGCGGGGAGCGCCGGCCGCAGGGCCTGCGCCAGTCCGACGATGGCGGCCGAGGCCTTGTGATCGCAGTGGGGGTCGTGGCCCCAGGTGACGAAGACCGCGCCGGCGTCGCAGGCCTCCGCCTCGTCGAGGATCGCGCCGGCGGCGGCCTCGGCCTGCGGGCCGGCGCTCGGCGCATGGGCGTCGGGCAGGCGCAGGAAGCGCACGTCCTCGGGCGCGAGGCCGAGTTCCGCCACCGCCGCGCGGGTCTCGTCCTCGCGGAGCGCCCGCAGCCGCTCGGGCGGGTAGAGGGCGGAATGGGTGTGCGAGCCGCACCCGTCCGTGACCACCACGAGGCGAACCGCACGCCCGAGGCGCCGGGCCTCGGCGATGAGGCCGCCGCAGCCGAGACTCTCGTCGTCGGGATGGGGGGCGACCACCACGAGGCCCTTGGTCCCCACCAGGGTATCGAGGGGGGCGACGGGCAGGCGCCCGGCGGCGGCGAGGAACGCTTCGACGTTCATGGGGGCCTCGTGGGTCGGGCGAAGACGGGCTCCGGCATCACCGATGTGGCCGGGGAGATCAAGCCGTCGGCGCCTACTTCACCGCCTCGATGGCCTCGCGCCCGGCCTTCATGTCCGCGGCGGTCGCCTCGGGGGCGTCCTGCACCTTCGGGGCGGTATCGGAGCGGCACAGGGAGATGAGGATCGGGAAGTGATCGGAGCCGATGTACGGCAACCGCTCGAGGTGGCCGAGGAGGAAGTCGTCGCTGAAGAAGACGTGGTCGAGGGGCCAGCGCAGGAGCGGCCACTTCGCGTTGAAGGTCGGGTAGAGGCCCCGGCCGATGCGGGGGTCGAGGAGGCCGCTGATCTGCTGAAACAGGGTGGTGGTGCGCGACCAGGCGACGTCGTTGAGGTCACCCGCCACCACGGCGGGTCCGTTCGCTGCGCGGACCTCGCGGGCGACCATCACCAGTTCGGCGTCGCGCGGGGCGGAACTCTGGCCGGGATGGGGCGGGCGCGGATGCACGCCGTAGAACGTGAAGCGCTCGCCCGACGGTAGGACCACGCCCGTGCGGATCGACGGCACGTCGTCCTCGAGGAGGAACCGGACCTCCGGGTTCTCGAGGGGCAGCTTGGCGTAGAACAGCAGTCCGTAGGTGTTGGGCTGGGCCTGCTCGACGCGATGGGGGTAGCGCGCCGTCAAGGGGCTCAATGCGTCGCGCCAGCGCGCATCCGTTTCCAGTACGAGGAGGAGGTCGGGATCGTGCCGCGCCACGAGCCGCAGCAGGCTTTCGTGGTCGTCGTTGTCCTGCAGGACGTTGGCGATGAGGACCGAGACCTTCGCGTCGGTCCGGCAGTCGGTGTCCCTCGCGGCCACGGCCTGCGGTGCGTGGAGCGGCGTGAACGGGCGGATCTTGTGGATCTGGTAGGCGAGGCAGGCGGCGAGCGCGAGGAGGAGCACGAGCCCCGTCCGGTCGCGGCCGAACAAGAGGAGCAAGGCGAGCACGGGGAGGATACCCACCGCCACCTGCAGGCGCGGGAAGTCGAAGGTCCGGACGAAGCCGGCGTCGCTGCGGATGAACGGGATCAGGGTCGCGGCCACGAGGAGCCAGCCGGCTCCCTTGAGGGCCCATATCCAAGCCGATCCTGCCACGCACGCACTCCTCTATCGCCAAGCCGACCACGGCCAAGACCGACGCAACGCCGTACCGGCGGCGATGGTGCCGGATGCAGGGCAAGGAATCGACGCCGGGCGCCGATGGGCGGCCGTTCGGGGCGTCGAAGGGCAGGCGTGCGACGGTTCGGGGCCGGAGCGATGCCGCGTTCCCGTCCATGGGCACCGATCCGACACGTTCACCGAGCTTCAACCAAGCGCGTCACCCGACGCATCGCGGCGCCCGGTCCCCGGGGTCGAGCCCATCGGCCATGGCGCCGATCAGGCGGGCGGCGCGCCCCGCGGCGTCGCCCCGGCCGAGGGACGCGATCCGTGCCGGGTTGAGGGCGAGGCCGGCCCGGACCAGGGCGGGCCACTCCTCCGGTGGTCCCCAGGCCGGGCGGTGGATCGCCGCCCCCAGCGCCGCCAGCGCCCGCGCGGTGGCGACCTGCTCGTCGAAAGCCCGCGGCTCGGGGATGCAGACGAAGCGCTTGGCCCGCGCGACGACGCCCGAGACGAGGCCGTCGCCGCCAGCGCCGATCACCAGGGCGGCCCGGTCGAGGTGGGGACCGATCTCGCCGACCCAGCCGTGCAGGTGGAGATTCGCCGGCATCGCGCTCGGCACGTCCGCGACGGGGCCGAGGACATGCCACTGCCGCTCCGGCACCGCGCGCGCCGCCGCCGCGAGATCGGCGCCGTGTCCACCCGCCCCGCCGCGTCCGTAGACGACGACGAGGGAGCCGTCCTCCGCCGGTCGGTCGCCCGTCGGTTCGGCGGCGAGGAAGCCGACATGCTCGGTCTTGGCCCGGACCCAGTCGGGATTCGCAAAGCTATCGAGAGCTTGCGGGAAGAACGCCAGCAGGCGCTCCGCGCCGCGGAACGCCTCGAGGTGGGGGGCGTCCGTGCGATCGCCGGGGAGTCGCACCACCAGGGTCGGAACCGACAGGAGCCGGGCGAACAGGGCGATTTCCACGGACACGTCGACGACGATGAGGACGGGATCGGCGGCCGCCACCCAGGCGGCGATCCGCGCCATGCGGCCGCGGAGTCCGTCGATGCCGAGGGGCGCGTAGTGGAACGCCAGGGGTCGGCTCGCCGCATGGTCGCGCCCGTCGAAGCCTTCGCCGATGCGGTCGTCGGCCAGATCGAGGACCGACGCGACGCCGGGATCCACCGCGTGGAACGTGCCGAGGAGGGTGCAGGGCCGGTCGAGGGCACGGGCGATGAGGCGCGCCCGCGCCACGTGCCCGGCGCCCTGATGATGGACATAGTAGCCGATGGGCCGGCGGGTCATGCGCCGTGTCCGATCATGCCCGGTGTTCGATCATGCCGCCGGCGCCGCCATGGCGAGGTCCCCGCCCCGCCGGGCCAGCTTCAGCCACAGGGCTTCGAGGTCGGCGAGCACGTCGTCGAGGGGCTGGGGGGCCGGCTCCGGGCCGGGCTCCCCGACCCGCGCCGCGAGGCGTTCGACGAACGCGATGGCGTTGGGGCACGGCTCGTTCGCGACCTCGGCGACCATCGCCCCGACAATCCCTGCGTCGATCCCGAGGCGGCGCAGGGCGGTGGCCCAGTCCGGCCCGGCCTCCCAGGCGAGACGCCAGTCGCGGCGGCGCTCGATTAGGGCGCGCCAGTGATCCGCCGGCGGAAGGCGGTAGCTCTCGTGGCCCCCGGCGACGCGGGATCGGCGCAGCATCTCCGTGGCCATGCCGCCCTCCACCCGCCCGGCGGCCCGGTCGGAGACGGCGATGGAGACGGCCGGACAATGGCGCACCCGCCCGCCGGCTCGGCGGACAAGGGAGACCAGGGCGTTGTCCTCGCCGCAGGCCAGGGCCGGCAGGCCGCCGACGGATTCGTAGAGATCGACGCGGAGGGCCAGACTCGCCGCGACGTGGTCGCCGTGGCGCGGCGCCGGATCGTGCGGCGGCGGGTCGATGAGATCTTCCAGGGCGCGCACGCCGATCCAGTAGCGCTCGATCCGGGCATGGAGATCGGCCAGGTCCGGATCGGGGCGTTCGGCCTCGGGATCGATGACCAGGCGGCCGCCGACGAGGTCGGCGCTCTCGAGCGCCCGCAGGTTGGCGAGCGCCCAGCCGGACAGGGCGACGGCGTCGGCATCGGTGCTGAGGAGGACGCCGTCGACGACGCCCTCGTCACGGAGCCAGGCAATTCCGGCGTCCAGGGCCATCCGCCGGGCGGTGCCGACATGGGCCTCCGGCGGTGCGATCCGCGCCTCCACCACCCTTAAGCGAAGGTTCCCCCCGATGCCGTCGCGCTCCAAGGCGCGCAGGGCCGGGACGGTCTCATCGGTACAGTTGTTGGCGAGCACCAGCACCCGCAGCGGGGTCTCCGGGCTGGCGCCCGCCTGCGCGTCGAGGGATCGGATCAGCCGGGACAGGATCGCGGCCTCGTTGCGGGCGGGCACGCAGACGACGGCCCGCGACAGGGCTCCGGGATCGGCCAACACCGACTCAGGCCTCGTCGAGGAGGTGGGCGCGCAGCGGGCTCGGCGCGGCCAGGCGGATCTCCTCCGCGTACAGCGCCTCGTAGCGATCGGTCATGATGTTGGCGTCGAACAGCTGCTCGGCCCGGCGCCGGCAGGCCTGACGCTCCAGGCCGATGGCCTCGGCGACGGCCCGGCCGAGGTCGGCGACATCGTCGGCCTTCGCCAGCACGCCGCACGATCCGTCGAGGATGTCGGGGATCGCGCCACGCCCGAAGGCCGCCACGGGCGTGCCGCAGGCGAGGGATTCGGCCACCACCAGGCCGAACGGTTCCTCCCAGCGCGGGCTGCACAGGGTGACGTGGGCCTCACCGACGCGACGGGCGAGGTCGGCATGGGAGAGGTGGCCGAGATAGGTCACGTCCGGGCCGAGGCGCGGGGCGATCATGCTGTCCCAATAGGCCGGATCGCTACGCGGGCCGGCGAAGACGAGGGGCAGGCCGGCGGCGCGGGCCGCGTCGATGGCCAGGTGCGGCCCCTTCTCGGGAACGAGGCGCCCGGTCCAGATGGCGTGGGGCGGGTCCTTGGGCCGGGGATTGAAGGCGAAGGCGTCGAGGTCGATCCCGTTGCCGATGAGCAGCGGCCGGGGGATCACGTCGCACCACTCCGCCGCCAGGGAATCCGACACGGCCGCGAAGGTCATGTCGTAGGCCCGCGCTCGCACGCCCTCGCAGAAGGGCTCGAACGGCGGCGTATGAAGGGCCGTCACCATCGGGGCCCCGATCTCGGGCGCGCGCAGCAGGGGCAGAGGATGGAGACTGTTGTTGTGGACGATGTCGAAGCCGCCCCGGGCGACGGCGTCCATGATGGTCTCGTAGGCCTGACCTTCGAGGCGGTCGATCGCCAGGGCCGACGCCGCGTCGAAGGCAGTACCGGTGGGCGGGCACACCGCGACGAGGCCGAGGTCGGCCTGCGAGCCCTCCGAGGCGTAGAGTGTCACCGAATGGCCGCGCGCCCGCAGGGCGCTGGCGAGGAAGTGCGTGTGCATCTCGAGGCCGCCCGAGAAGGGCTGGGCGATCGGGAACTTGAGATGCGCGATGATGGCGATCTTCACGGGGCTGGAAACACGGCGGCTGGGCGCGGCCAGGAAGCCGGGGTGAAAGGTCGGGGCGGCCGGAATCCGCCCTAACACGACGCCTTTCGGCTGAACAACGCCAAGATGTCGCCGGCTCGGCTCGATTCCGCCTGCGAGTCCGAGGAAGGTGTCGAGCGAGTGCTTCGAGGTCGCTGCAGTCACGATGGCGATCCGGTCCGCTTGAAAACGAGTGATCCTGTCTTTTCCATAGTTTGTCTGAACGATCCCTGACTTCGGGACACGGTCATATCCCATCAGGCCATTGGCGATCGGGCCATTGGCGTCGTCGGGCCGTCCCGCTTCCCATCGGGGGATCAGGCGTATGCGGGGGACCGCGGCACATGACACGACGCAGCCCGTGCAACCGCTGGACGATCGATTCTTCTCAAGATTTGCTCAGAAACGCGGGGTTCGATCAGGAACCAAGGTGCAGACCCGACGTTTCTGCTCCAGAATAATATCTCTGGAGGAACACATGCAACGTTCGACCACGCTGACCGGCGCTGCCGCCATTCTTCTTCTCTCGGCCACCACGGCCTTTGCAGCGCCCTGTGCCACCGGCACGGCCGGCAAGACCGCCGCGACGGAGAAGAGCTCCAAGGTCGACGGTGGTGCGACGGGCAATGTTACCCCCGGTGCCAAGGCCGAGTCCCCCGGCACCGTCGGCGCCATGAACAACGTCGGTTCCAACACCGCGACGTCTCCGAGCGACGTGTCGAAGCAGGCCGAGGGCAAGCCCACGGCGGCGCAGCAGGGCAACGATTGCTGAGGCAGATCTCGCGGCGATCCGAAGGATCGCCGCTTCTATCGATATTCGAGCGGGGTCGGTTGGGGGAAATTCCTGATCGGTCCCGTTCTGCGTTCTGGCATCGCGCTACGGGGCACCGGCGACGGACACCGAGTCCTGCGGGCCCTGAAAACAGGATATGAGTTCGGCGTCAGAAACGCCCCTCATGTCGCCTGAGTGGTCCAAGGGCGGCATTCACCGCATCCGCCGCAAAAATTTCGCGCTCCCGTCATTTGCCCGTTGACGGCCCGGTTTGGGGTCCGTATACCCCGGTCATCGGCGGCGGCGAGCGGGACTTACGGGTCTCGGGGCGGCAGCTGGTACATCTCGGAGACGTTATCGGATGGATGATCCGGCTTTGGCTGGACGATCCACTGTTTTTGTCTCTCGGGTGTCGTTCTGTCGGCGGGATGGTTTGGCGGGTTCGCCGGATTGTCCGGGTTGACAGGATGGTGACGGGGCTCTAGACGCTCCGGACCGCTGGGACGACTCACCAATGGTGAGGTCGGTACCACGGTTTCCCAAGTCTGGCAATCGGGTTTCGTGCGGGTGACCGCGCGGTCTGGTTGGATCGGGTTTCCGGAGTGATCCGGCGTTCTTTGACAAGTGAATCTGAGAAAGAGAAGCGTGGACGGCGTTGTCCTTGCG